>JBKJUT010000188.1:0-13041 GCA_046590515.1 Ferruginibacter sp. | reverse complement strand
ATCTTTACTTACTGAGAAGGCAATATCAAATGCAGCCCGGGCAGCCAGCACTCCTGCGGCTTCTTCCATATAATCGAAGACCACGTAATATTCGCCGGGCCTGCCGGTGCCTCGGGTACGCCCGAAACCGGTATCCATGCCAGCCAGGGTTTGTAACTCAAGCGCAATATGCTCAATCACGTGTCCCATCCAGGTGCCTTCATCTACCCGTTGAAAAAAACCACCCGGCACCAGTTCGCTGCACCGGTGATCATATAAGGTAGGTATCAGTTTTTCCAGGCGTTGCCTGAAACCCGGTATCTTATTGGTAGGCATCAGCTCGTATTCTTCCAGATCAAGCTTCATCTGGATGAGCTTATTTCTCCTGATACTCCAGTAATTGGGGCCACGCAATGTCTTTATTTCTACAATCTTCATAAACAGGAAGTATTTGAAAGTTCGATAAGAAAAGGAAATTAGTACAATCACCTTAATTGAACAAAAGTAAAAGGATAATATGCCGGTTGCCTTTATTTAGCAGCTCCCGCTGATTACTCAATATTCACATTACTGTATAATTTTGCCAGGGCATTACAATACGATTTGCAGTAATTTTGCGTTAACCACAAAAAAGGTTACATGCTTAATGCAAAAGGAAAACTGTTGGCCATTGGTGGTGCAGAAGATAAAGGAACAGACCTCGAAACAGGAGATATCCAAAGAAACAACCTCAACTTTTTTGAACTTGGAATTCTACGCCGTATTGTGGAAGAAACCGGTGGCCCTTCCACCCGTATTGAAGTAGTGACTACCGCCAGCATGATCCCGCACGAAGTAGGTGACAATTACCTGAATGCTTTTGGTAAAATCGGTTGCACCAATGTAGGTGTAATGAATATCCGAAACCGGGCTGATACTGCCAATGAGGAATATCTTGAACGGATCCGTCATTGTCATGCCATTATGTTCAGCGGTGGCAACCAGATGCGGCTTACAAGTACTTTCGGCGGAACAGATTTCCTGCAGGTTATTCACCAGCGGTTCCAGGATGAGCCTGATTTCCTGGTGGCCGGTACATCCGCCGGCGCAATGGCCATGAGCAATACCATGATTTATGAAGGTAATGCCACTATGGCCCACCTCAAGGGCGAGGTTAAAATTACAACCGGGTTAAGTTTTATGCGTGATGTAATCTTTGATTCACACTTTGAAAAACGCGGTCGTTTTGGCCGGCTGGCCCAGGCTATTGCAGCCAATCCTTCCTGCATCGGTATCGGCCTGGGGGAAGATACAGGTATGCTTATTACTGATGGTAATAAAATGGAAGCTATCGGCAGCGGCCTGGTTATGATCGTAGATGGTCATGATATACGCCATAGCAATATCGCCGATATTCCTGATGGCAATCCCATCAGCATTGAAAACCTGAAAGTGCATTTTTGTGAAAAAGGCAATGGCTACCTCGTAAGGGAACGAATGTTTTTGCCGGAAGTAAATGAAGGAGCCGTGGTTCCCAAACAGGTTCATGTAGAATAACTCTGAGCCCTACACGAACTTCACCAGGTAAAAGTTTTTTTTCCCTTTTTGCACCAGCAAAAACCGTTTGTGCAGCAACATCTTTTCGTCTACGACCTCGTGGGTGTTTCCTGCTTTTATCCGGTTGATACTCACTCCTCCGTTGCTGATCATCTTTTTAGCCTCCCCTTTACTTGGAAAAATGGCAGCTTCCGTTAGAAAACCTGCCAGGTCAATATTATCCTTGAGCCTGGAAAAAGGCATCTCACACCGGATTATACCTTCAATGGAGCCGAGGTCTTCTTCACTTAGATCATGTGCGGAAGCTCCGGTGTTTTCGAATAAGCGGCGCGTAGTTTCAATGGCCTGCTCCAAACCCGGAGATCCGTGTACCCACAAGGTTACTTCTTCTGCCAGTTTCTTTTGTAAGCTACGGGCAGCAGGGTTTGAAGCATGGGTGATTAACAATTCCTCTATAAATGGTTTGTCCAGGAACGTAAATATTTTTATCCATTTCCCTGCATCTTCATCAGAGGCGTTTAACCAGAACTGGTAGAACTGGTAAGGAGTGGTCCTGGCCGGGTCGAGCCAGATATTACCCGCCTCTGACTTACCAAATTTTCCACCGTCGGCCTTTTTAATCAGCGGGCAGGTAAAGGCAAATGCCTCTCCCCCTGATTTCCTGCGGATAAGCTCCGTGCCGGTAACTATGTTTCCCCATTGGTCACTGCCACCCATCTGCAGCCGGCATCCCTTGTGGCTGTATAACCAATAAAAGTCGTATCCCTGGATTAACTGGTAGGTAAACTCGGTAAACGACATCCCGGATTCCCCTTCGAGCCGTTTTTTTACGCTGTCCTTAGCCATCATATAATTCACTGTGATGTGCTTACCTACCTCCCGGATAAAATCGAGGAAATTAAAAGAACTGAACCAATCATAATTGTTGGCCATTTCGGCGGCATTAGGCAGGGAAGGTGAAAAATCAAGAAAACGTTCCAGTTGGGCCTGGATCCCTTTTTGGTTTTGCAGCAACACCTCAGGACTGAGTAAATTTCTTTCCTCACTTTTGCCTGATGGATCCCCGACCATACCCGTAGCACCACCCACCAGGGCAATAGGTTTATGCCCTGCCTTTTGCAGGTGTACCAATAAAAGGATGGGTACCAGGCTGCCGATGTGAAGGCTGTCTGCTGTAGGGTCAAATCCTACATAACCTGTAGTCATTTCCTTTTGCAGGTGATCGGAGGTGCCAGGCATTATATCCTGGATCATACCACGCCATTCAAGTTCATTGATCAGATTCATTTGTATGTGTTAAAAGGAGTGCAAAAATGAGCAGAAAAATTGAATATTGGTTTAAACCCCCCATTTCCTTTTGGGACACATGCTAATTTGTTTATAAAATAGCTGCTGGCAACGCAGCCTTTATTGCTATGGCACTATCTTTATATAGAGTAGGGTGGCATTTTAGGCAGGACTTGTGAAACAGAGCAACCAGGGAAATTGCAGGTGGTATTGGCGCGTTTAATTAAGTAAAAACTACACAATTTGTATTGTAATCTTACGTTTATACCCTTTAGTACCGTGTATTCCAGATTTATTTATCAATTATCCATCATTTTATGAGGCAAAAGCTACATGTGTTCTTACTGGTTATGGTAGGTCTGCCGGTTATTGCATTTTCCCAATTCCGCAAATATTCCAACGAATTTCTGAACATTGGAATATTTGCGGAAGAGGCCTGGCGATGGGCAATGCCCAGGTGGCTTCTGTAAACGATGCCACGGCAGGTTATTGGAACCCTGCAGGTTTAGTAGGGGTGAAGGATGTGCCTAATGCAGGAATCATGCATGCTGATTACTTTGCGGGAATCGCCAAATATGATTACGCTTCGCTGGCTATCCCCGTACAGGAAAACAAGCGGACACTTGGTTTTTCACTATTAAGATTCGCCGTTGATGATATCCCGAACACGTTATTCCTGGTAGAGCCGGATGGCAGTGTCAATTATGGAAACATCCAGAGTTTCTCCTCTGCCGATTATGCTTTCCTTTTTTCCTTCGCCCAGAATCTGAAAGAAAAAGCCAACAGTAAATGGAGTTTCGGTGTGAATGCAAAAGTCATCCACCGTAAGGTAGGTACGTTTGCTACTGCGTGGGGTTTTGGCCTCGATGCCGGGCTTCAGGTTCATGGTAAAAACTGGGATGCAGGTTTAACAGCCAGGGACATTACTACCACCTTTAACGCCTGGTCTTTTAAATTCACCGAAAAAGAAAAAGAAGTTTTATACCTCACAAAAAATGACATACCGGTAAAGTCTACCGAAATCACCGCTCCCCGCCTCGTTCTTGGTGGGGGTTATCATTTCCGGCTGGGGCGTTCAGTTAAGTTACTCGCTGAAGCAAATGCCGATTTCACTTTTGATGGCCAACGCAATACCGTTATCAGCAACAAAACTTTCAGCATAGATCCGCATATGGGATTAGAGGCCGCAGTGAAGGAAGTATTCTTCGTACGCGCCGGAATTACCAATTTTCAAAGGGCCCTGGCAGATGAAGATACTCTGAATCAAAAAAAGGTGTGGATATATCAACCAAGCCTGGGGGCCGGTTTCAAAATAAAGAATGTGATGCTGGATTATGCGTTTACCAACCTGGCAAATCAATCCAATCCATTATATACACACGTATTTTCTTTGCGCCTGAATTTTACCAGGAAGCGCGAAAATTAAAAAATAATACATCAACATGATGAAAAAATTACTTATCCCGGTTTTGATTTTGCTTGCTTCGGCGGTGCAGGGACAATTGAATAACAGCTGGATTAACTATTCAAAAACCTATTATAAATTCCGGCTGGGAAAGGATACATTAACCCGGATCAACCAGCCCCTCTTAGCCACTGCAGGCCTGGCTTCCACTCCCGTGAACCAGTTTCAGTTATGGAGAAACGGAAAAGAAGTACGTATGTACTCTTCTTTATCTTCAGGCATCATGGATCCTTCAGATTACCTTGAATTCTGGGGTGAGATGAATGATGGCCGTCCCGACAAACAACTTTACCGCGACCCGGAATTTCAACTGGCGGATAAGTATAGCCTTGAAACAGATACAGCAGCATACTTTCTTACAGTAAATACCGGTGCAAACCTTCGGTTTACAAACCAGCCGAACAACCCGCCCGGTGCCATGATAGCAGATAAATATTTCATGCGCAGCATAGATAAATATTTCAGAAATATTATTAACAGGGGACTAGCAAACGTAGTTGGTGAATATGTGTATTCCTCTTCTTATGATGAAGGGGAGGGCTGGACATCAAACGGGGTAAATCCCTGTTGCGCGTTGAGTCAACAGTTTACTGGATTAAATCTTTATTCAGCCGGGCCGGCAAATAGTTTATCTGTACGCGTGAATGCTACAGGTAATGCCAATAACCCCCGTGACCTTGTTGTCAAAGTGTATGGTGCCAATGTACCCGGAGGAATTATCGGGATGCCCTTTTTCCAATCACGTAAATTAAGCCTTACCGGGCTTTCACTTAGCTACCTGTTAAGCACAAGCCAGTTGCCGGTTTCCGTAGGTTCACAGAATACTCCTGCCTCAGATCGAATTACTGTAGCCAGCATTGGAATAACATATCCGGCTAAATTCAATTTTAACTTCGAGAAAAATTTTGCATTCGAGCTGGCCGCTTCTGCTGCCGGTAACTACCTGGTAATAGACAGTTTTAATTATGGTGCTGCACCCCCGGTATTATATGACTTTACCACTGGCGCCAGGTATGTAGGCGATATTTCTACAGCTACCAAGGTAAAATTTGTGTTACCTGCCTCGGCTGAAACCCGGCAATATTTATTGGTAAGCCAGGAAAGTAATAACATTAATGTGGTGAACTCGCTGGTGCCGCGCACCTTCTCTAATGTAGGACTGGCTGCTAACCAGTCAGATTACATGATCATCAGTAATTCTATTTTGTATAATGATGGCAATGGTATTAATTATGTAGATCAATACCGGGCATACCGCTCTTCTGTAACAGGTGGTGGCTACAATACCAAAGTGTATGATATAGATGAATTGACTGACCAGTTTGCGTTTGGAATTAAGAAGCATCCATCAGCGATACGTGATTTTATCCGGTTTGCAGATCAGAATTTTGCAGTTAAACCTAAATATGTGTTTTTGATTGGGCGGGGAATGGCCTACCCGGATCACCGCGCCAATGAAGGAAATCCTTTTACTGACCGTTTAGATCTAATACCTACGTTTGGCTGGCCTGCTTCTGACATGTTATTATCTGCGATACCCGGCACCGTTACTCCATTGGTTCCTATTGGCAGGGTAGCCGCAATTACCGGTACAGAAGTAAAAGATTACCTGGATAAAATTAAAGAATACGAGCAGGCCCAGCAATCCCCAGGCTCTACTATAGAGAGTAAAGCATGGATGAAAAATATGATACACGTGGCCGGTGGAAAGGACAGTTCAGAGAACGAGATATTTAAGCAGTATATGAATGGGTACAAAGCAATTGCCGAGGCGCCATTGTTTGGTGGACATGTAGAAACTTTCAGTAAAACGGCTACTGCAGCAGTTCAACAGGCAAACAGCCAGCGTATCCATGATATGTTTGAAGAAGGGATTGGTTTTATAGGTTATTTCGGTCACTCTTCTGCCAACACTTTTGAATTTAACCTGAGCAGCCCGGAGATTTACAACAATCCAGGGAAGTACCCATTCTTTAATGTGAGCGGCTGCAGTGCAGGAAACTTCTTCATATTCGATCCGTTGCGATTGAGCGGTAGTATGACTTTATCGGAGAAATATGTATTGGCTCCGCGGCGTGGTAGTATAGGCTTCCTGGCAGATACCCACTTTGGCATTCCGCCCTTCCTGAATTTCTATAACGATTCACTATACACGAAGTTTTCAAAAACTATGTATGGAAATACAGTAGGCAACCAGATAAAATCTGTTGTATTAGGCATGGGAGGTAATAATTCTACATTAGATTTCTTTACCCGGATTCACCTGGAAGAACTGGCGCTGCATGGCGACCCTGCTGTCAGGATTAATTCTTTCGCTAAACCTGATTACGTGGTGGAGAGCCAGTTGATCCGTATCAGTCCGAATATTATAACCGTAGCCGATAATAACTTTAATATTCAGGTTAAAATGCAGAATATCGGTAAGGCTACCAATGATTCTATCTGGATTTCAGTAAAACGTAAATTACCCAACGATACTGTCCGCGTATTATATAATATGCTGGTGCCGGCTATCCGCTTTGCTGATTCAATCAGCCTGGTTGTGCCAATTAACCCTGTTACTGATAAGGGATTGAACCAGCTTATCGTCTCCCTCGACTATACTAACAGGGTAGACGAGATTTATGAAACCAATAATACCATCACCAAAGACTTTTATATTTTTGAAGATGAGCTTCGCCCCTCATTCCCTTATAATTTTGCAATAGTTAACCAGCAAAATATCACGTACGTAGCCAATACGGCTAATCCTACCACAGGGATGCACCAATATACCATGGAGATAGATACTACGGAGCTGTTTAATTCAGCTTTCAAAAAAACTTACAATAACAGCGGTATTGGTGGTATTGTAGAATTCAAACCAACCAATATTACTTTTGTCGATAGTACTGTGTATTATTGGAGAGTAGCCATGGTGCCGGCTTTGCCCACTAACCAGACCATTTATAATGGGTTCTCATTTATATACCTTGCTAACAGTACCGAAGGTTTCAATCAATCTCATTACTTCCAGCATCTTAAATCGAAATATACCAACCTTAAACTGGCTGGTGACAGGAAATTTAAGTTTGATGTAATACCGCGGAACCTTATTATCCGGACCGGTCTTTACCCATATTATGATTATGACCGAATAAATGTAAATCTTGATTTTACACCGATAGAAGGGTATGGTTGCAAATACAACTCCATCCAGTTCTATGTATTTGATTCTACAACCCTGACACCCTGGGTTAACCAGAAAATAGGAACACAGGGTCGTTTCGGAAGCTGGTCACCTGATTGTGATCCGGTAGTGCACACCCGGAAGTTTTTTGAATTTCCTTATACAATTGCATCTTACCGTAAGGCGGCTATGGATTTCATAGATTCAATTCCAACAGGAATGTATGTAGCGATTACCAACCTGGGTATGAAAACCAATTCTACATTTATTAATACGTGGCAGGCTGACCAGGCTACGTTGGGTACAGGAAATTCATTGTACCATAAATTGAAGTCCATTGGTTTTACCAAGATCGATAGTTTCACCCGCAATCTTCCTTTCCTTTATTTTTTCCAGAAAGGTATGCCGGGTTATACACCTCGCCAGGTAATGGGCGATGGTGATTCCACTTATATAGATGAATCCTTTGTATTAAATACTACTCAAACTACAGGAAGTATTGAGTCGCCTGTATACGGTCCGTCTTCCGCCTGGGAAGCATTGCATTGGAGAGCAACTACAGTAGATGCCGGCCCGATGCGCGACAGCGCCCAGATTGAAGTATACGGTATAAAGAGCAACGGTACCATTGACCTTTTAACTACGGTCAGGAATACATTTGATACCAGCCTGAGCTTCATCAACGCAGCTATATACCCTTATGTTAAACTGAAAATGATCAATACTGATCTCGGCTACGCCACACCGTACCAGCTTACCTACCTGCGTATTAATGCGAAGTCTGTTCCTGAAGGTGCCATTGCTCCGAATATCTTATTCAGCATGAAAGATACAGTTGACCAGGGCGAACCCTTGAATATATCAATTGCATTTAAGAATATCAGCCAGACGAAATTCGACAGCTTATTAAAAGTGAAGTTTATAATAACCGACAGGAATAACAATACAGATACTATTAATATACCGCGCCGTAAATCTTTGATTCCCGGTGATACACTCACCGTAAATTATACTTTGGATACCAGGAATCTTGCCGGGTTAAATACTTTATACATCGACTTTAATCCTGACAATGACCAGCCGGAACAGTATCATTACAACAACCTGTTGTATAAGAATTTCTTTGTGCGTGCTGATAATTTTAACCCGTTACTCGACATAACTTTTGATGGAGTACATATTTTAAATAAAGACATCGTGGCTTCCAGGCCAAACATCCTGGTAAAGCTGAAAGATGAAAGTAAGTTCCTTGCATTAAAAGATACAAACCTGGTAAAGGTGATGGTACGTTTCCCGGAAGACCCGGTAACTCATACCTCCGAATTACGCAGTTATGCCTTCGGCGATACCATGAGGTTTAACCCGGCCAACCTGGCCAGCGGGGAAAATACGGCCAGCATTGATTTTAAACCTTACTTCCCGGTTGACGGCGAATATGAACTGATTGTGAAAGGTAAAGATGCAGCGGGTAATAAAGCAGGTGAAATTGATTACCATGTCGTGTTCAACGTGATCAACAAGCCAATGATCTCTGACCTGCTGAACTATCCTAACCCGTTCACTACTTCAACTGCCTTTGTATTTACACTTACCGGAACAGAAGTGCCGCAGAATATGCGCATCCAGATTCTGACCATAACCGGAAAGATCGTCAGGGAAATAACCAAGGATGAACTTGGACCTATACAGATAGGCCGCAACATTACCGAGTTTAAGTGGGATGGTACCGATATGTATGGTTCCAAACTTGCCAATGGGGTTTATCTCTACCGGGTGTTGACTAATCTCAACGGTAAAAAACTAGACCGTTTTGATGGCCGAAACAGTAATGGATCAACCATAACTGAAGGTTTGGGCGGTAGCAATGGCACTGGTAAATATTTTAATAAAGGGTACGGCAAGATGTACCTGATGCGATAAAAAAATGAACAGTTCTTTTCAAGGCCGGGTTTTCCCGGCCTTTTTTTATGGCTCCCATTACGCTTATATTTGCCGGCAATATGTTGAACAGTAAAAAGCCTTTCGAAAAATTCCTGCAGCGGTATCGTTTCAGGAAAGTGCTGCCTTACCTGGAAGGTGCGGTTCTTGACTTCGGAGGAAATGAGGGTGAATTGGAGCCTTATGTGGCAGGAGAATATACACTGGTAAATTACGATCATTCAATAGTGTCAGGCCGGCAGTTTGATACTATTGTGATGCTGGCTGTGCTGGAACATATTCCTTTGGCGAGCGTCAGGGCCACATTCGACCTGTTTAAAAGTATTCTCTCGCCGGATGGTAAAATATTCCTGACTACGCCCGCACCGGCTGCAAAACCTGTACTGGAATTGCTGGCTGTTGCCGGCATCCTTGATAAAGAAAATATTGCCGAACACCAGCACTATTGGAACCAGTCCGAGATTTTGTCAATGTCAAAGGAAGCGGGGTTTGAAGTAGTCAGGTATAAAAAATTTCAATTTGGCTTTAACCAGTTGGCGTTGTTAAAACATTCAGTCCGGGTAGGATAAACAGCATTTATGGAAAATAAAAAACTAACCATTCTTATACCGGTTTATAATGAGGCTTTCACTTTGAGCCTTTTGTTAGATAAAGTCCTGGCGGTAGACCTGCCTGGGCTGCAAAAAGAAATCATTCTGATTAATGATGGGTCTACTGATGATACGGGCCAGGTAGCAGCCCAATATATTAAAGACCATCCAGCTATCGATCTGCACATATTGGAACACAAGGTTAACAGCGGCAAGGGAGGGGCTATACACACCGGGATCAGCAAAGCCAGCGGGGATTATACTATTATCCAGGATGCAGACCTGGAGTATGACCCGTCTGAATACAGGCTTTTATTACAACCCGTACTTGATGGACATGCAGATGTAGTTTATGGTTCGCGTTTTACAGGCGGGCGCCCGCACCGTATCCTTTTCTTCTGGCATACTGTTGGCAACCGGCTTATTACCACATTTTCAAATATGTGTACCAATCTCAACCTGACGGATGTGGAAACCTGTTACAAATTGTTTGATACAGCCCTTTTGAAAAGCCTGCGGCTGGAAGAAAAGAGATTTGGTTTTGAGCCTGAGGTAACGGCCAAGATTGCCCGCAAAAGTGGAATCCGCATTTATGAAGTAGGCATTTCATATTATGGCCGTACTTATGCAGATGGGAAAAAAGTAAACTGGCGAGATGGCTTCCAGGCTATATTCTGCATTATTAAATATGGCTTATTTCGCCTTTAAGTACCTGCCTGAGCTATTTGATATTTTGGTATTTAAAGATTTGAAAAGCGGATGAACATCAAAACATTTGGCCAGGTAAGGTACAAACAGGGCGGAGCCCAGGTACCACATACGAGCGAGTTCTGTGGACAAGAGCATATGAACCAGTATGGTAAAAAGGAAAACGATAAAGAGCCGGTCGGTATAATTCCATAGCGCCAGCCGTGCAGAGCGGTAGAATAAAGCAGTAATAAAAAATAAACTGAAGAAACCATACACAGAAAATACATCAGCCATGCCCTTCACTGAAAAAAGTTTAGATAAAGAAAACCCGATGCTGTTAAAAGTATCTGCGCTTTCATGAATACTGGCATTATAATCTGAGCCGGAAAGCCTGTCGATCCCGTATTTAAGTCCGAAGTACAAAAGAAATGAAAAGGCCATGGCTGCCAATGCGCGCCACCGCTGAGGGCCGGAAAATATTAAAATCATTGGGAAAAACAGTGCGGTGGACTCCTTGCTCAACAACCCTGCAATGATGCCGGTGATCAGCCAGGCTATATGGGGCTTCATCAATCCATACACAATAAGGCAGATGGATAATAGTGTAAGGCTATCCGTTACCGGATGCCCGGTTTCATAGCCGGCCCATCGTCCGCCGGCCAGAAAAGCCAATAAGCCGATCACAGTTCCTGCCAGCGATATACCCTGGTGTTGCATAATCAGGAACAGGACTACGGCAGTTAACGACATAAGGATACTGTTCACTAAAAAAAAACCGGTAAGCAGGGGCCAGTCAAACTTATCGCGGTGATCACTTACTATTTTGTAATATACTTTACTGATCGGTTGGGAAATCACGAAGGCCAGGGCAGGAACAATCACCCGGTACTTCCTGATAAGGCTTTGATCTTTAAAATCCCCCTTGGCAATGTGCAGGTAAGTATCCGAATCAGGATTATAAAAGCGTTCAATGGCCAGGTAGGTATTGTAACTGCTGCCAATAAGGATGGCGAAGGAAACCAGGAATACCAGCCCTGTCATAGTCATCTTTACACGCATACTTTACTGTTGTTTAATATACCAATTGTTTTACCAGTTAATATTAAGGTACTTTTTACCACGCTTGCAGTAGCTTTGTGCCTTCAACCAGATACATAGAGGCACATGGCAAAGATAGCAATCAATATAGCAACAGGAAGTTTACAAAAAGAAGAGATCATAGTGGGTATCGATCTTGGTACTACCAACAGCCTGGTGGGAATTATCCACCCGGAAACAAAGAAGGCAACTGTGTTGAGAGAATCCGACACCAGTGCATCGGGTGGCAGTGAAAGCGCCCTGGTGCCTTCCATAATTTACTTTGATGAAACTGGTAATGTGGTGGTAGGCGATGAAGCCCGGGCTCACCTGGTAAGCGATCCTGCCCGTACTATATTTTCTGCCAAGCGCTTAATGGGAAAAAGTTATGCTGATATAAAAAGTAATGCAGCAGCGTATAGTTATAAGATCATTGAAGGCAATAAAGAAGACCTCGTGAAGATACAGGTAGGGGATAATTTTTATTCACCGGTAGACCTGTCTGCCTATATACTGAAGGAGTTAAAAAAGCGTGCAGAACATATCTTGAAAACCCCCGTAAATAAAGCAGTAATTACTGTGCCTGCTTATTTCAATGATGCCCAGCGCCAGGCTACACGGGACGCAGGTAAACTGGCTGGGCTGGATGTATTGCGCATTATAAACGAACCTACTGCTGCCAGTCTCGCATATGGAATTGGATTAAACCAGGATGAAGAAAAAACGATTGCTGTCTATGATCTTGGCGGAGGTACATTTGATATTTCCATTCTGCGTATAGCCGGTGGGGTGTTTGATGTGTTATCTACTCACGGTGATACTTACCTCGGAGGTGATGATATAGACCATTTGATTACGGCGTACTGGAAAACGAAAGTAAATTTTCCTTCCGGGTATTTTGAGGAGCAGTCCAATGTTCAGCAACTCCGTATCTATGCAGAACAGGCCAAAAAAACACTGACGGGCAGCGAATCCTACCGGCAGGAATTCGGCAGTTCTACCCTGCTGCTTTCCAAACAGGAACTGGAAAATATTATTCAACCCCTGGTTGATAAAACATTGGTTAGTTGCCGGAGCGCTTTAAAAGATGCGGGTCTGCAGGCTGGCGAAATTGATGAAGTAATCATGGTAGGGGGGAGCACCCGTGTTCCTTTTATTAAGAAAACGGTCAGCCTTTTCTTTAACAAACCTGTCAATGATTCGGTAAACCCTGATGAAGTAGTAGCCTTGGGTGCAGCCATCCAGGCTGATATACTCGCCGGCAATAACAAAGATTTCCTGTTGCTTGATATAACACCTTTAAGCCTGGG
>JBKJUT010000124.1:0-5585 GCA_046590515.1 Ferruginibacter sp. | reverse complement strand
TTGCGTGCTGTACGCCATCTTATTCTCAATCGTTCTTGTCCTGTTTATCAATAATCTTTACAACTTTCTGCTGTTTTTTATATCCCTGTATTTGGTGTAGAACATGATTGACACCTTACATTTGCTATGATAAATATTAATTATGAAATTATTAGAAGGTAAAACAGCCATTATTACCGGTGCAGCAAGAGGAATCGGGGAGGCCATCGCTTTAAAATTCGCTGGCGAGGGGGCAGACATCGCGTTTACATATATAAGTGACAGCAGTAATGAAAGAGCAAAGGCCCTGGAGCAAAAACTTTCAGCCCTGGGTGTGAAAGCCAAAGCATACCAGAGTAACGCCGGTGATTTTGCCGGTTGCGAAACGCTCGTGAACGAGGTAATGAAAGATTTTGGCAAAGTGGATATCTGCGTCAACAATGCAGGTATATCCAAAGACAACCTGTTATTAAGAATGACTCCTGAGCAATGGGATGAAGTAATGACCATCAACCTGAAAAGTGTATTCAATATGACAAAGCAGGTAATCCGCCCGATGATGAAAGCAAAGAACGGTGTGATCATAAATATGAGCAGTATCATTGGGGAAATGGGCAATGCAGGCCAGAGCAGTTATGCAGCCAGCAAAGCAGGTATCATCGGTTTTACCAAGAGTGTAGCTAAAGAACTGGGTAGCCGGAATATCCGCTGTAACGCAATAGCTCCGGGTTTCGTAGAAACGGATATGACCAGTTACCTGAAGGATGGGGAAGGCGCAGACAAATACAAGGCGGGAATTCCGTTAGGGCGGTTTGCTTCAGGGGATGATATTGCAGGGGTAGCCTTATTCCTGGCAAGCGATATGGGCAATTATATAACGGGTCAGTCAATCAGTGTTTGTGGCGGTTTAAATATGTAGTTTCTGAATACTAAATTTCGGCATATGCTTTCTTACGAAAAATTATTGCAGGAAAATAAGGCCTGGGCACAGCAACAGAAAACTTCTGACCCCGACTTTTTTAACCGGCTCGCTTCCCAACAGGCACCTGAGTTTTTATGGATCGGTTGCAGCGACAGCCGTGTACCCGCTGACAAGATTACCGGCACTGAACCGGGTGAGATTTTTGTACACCGCAATATCGCCAACCTGGTGGTTAATACAGATATCAACCTGCTTAGCGTGCTGCAATATGCCGTGGAAGTATTACAAGTAAAACATGTCATTGTATGTGGTCACTATGGCTGTGGTGGTATTAAAGCCGCCATGAACCAGCATCATTATGGAATCATCAATCACTGGCTAAAAAACATCAAGGATATTTACCGGCTGCATCGCGAAGAAGTTGATGCGGCACCCACTGAAGAAGAAAGGGTGAATATTCTTACTGAACTGAATGTAAAAGAACAGGTATTTAACCTGGCCAAAACCTCCATTATTCAAAAAGCCTGGAAGTATGAGAACCGGCCCCATCTGCATGGCTGGGTATATGGCTTAACAGACGGGATCATTAAGCCTGTCTGTGAAATGGATCCGGGTTCCCAGGTTGATGACCTTTATGCCTACGACAACCTGTAACCCCGCTTTTCACGAATCCGGGTTATTGTATGGATCCTGATAGCTCCGTTTCTTTGTCTTATCCCCTTACCAAAGCGGGTTTCGTTAAAACTAAAAAAATTATCAAAATAATACTAATAAAATTAGTGTTAGTAAAAATTAAGTTTTACATTTGACCCCGATGTATATTTTTACACGCAAATTCAGATACAACACTTAAAAAGAAAACAATGAGCAACACAGAAAAACTGGAGAAGTCAGAAAAGTTCAAAGCGTTGAAATTAACGATGGACAAAATCGACAAGGATTTTGGAAAAGGATCGGTTATGATGATGAGTGATAAGGGGATCATCGAGCAGGAAGTGATCTCAACAGGGTCAATCGGCCTGGATGTGGCCCTTGGAATTGGGGGCTTACCGAAAGGCAGGGTGGTAGAAATCTACGGCCCGGAATCTTCCGGAAAAACAACCCTGGCTATTCACGTAATTGCCCAGGCGCAGAAGAAAGGTGGAATGTGTGCCTTCATTGATGCGGAACATGCATTTGACAGTGCCTATGCTCAAAAGCTGGGTGTAGATATAGATAATCTTTTGATTTCTCAACCTGATTACGGGGAGCAAGCCCTGGAAATCGCTGACCGCCTTATTCTTTCAGGTGCACTGGATGTGGTGGTTATAGATTCAGTAGCTGCATTGGTACCTAAAAGTGAACTGGAAGGTGAGATGGGAGACAGCAAAATGGGTCTGCATGCCCGTTTAATGAGCCAGGCCTTGCGGAAACTCACTGCCACCATTTCCAAAACCAATAGTTGCTGCATATTCATCAACCAGCTTCGTGAGAAGATCGGTGTAATGTTCGGAAATCCTGAAACTACTACCGGAGGTAATGCGCTTAAATTTTATGCTTCTGTAAGATTGGATATCCGTCGTATGGCCCAGATCAAAGACGGCGATGAAGTAGTAGGTAACCACATTAAGGTGAAGGTGGTTAAAAATAAAGTAGCTCCACCATTCCGCCAGGCAGAATTTGATATCATTTACGGAGAAGGTATTTCTAAAGCAGGTGAGATCATCGACATGGGTGTGGAATTGGGAATTGTACAGAAGAGCGGTAGCTGGTTCAGTTACAATGGCGATAAATTAGGACAGGGTCGTGAGGCGGTGAAGCAATTGATGGTAGACAACCCGGAGATGGCCAACGAAATTGAATTAAAGATCCGCGAAAAGATTAAAGAGGTACAGGCTTCATAAAAGTTTTTTAGTTGCGTTAGTAAGTATACGGCTGTTCTTTCCAGGACGGCCTTTTTTTATGACTGGTTTATCGATCTTTGCCTTACTAAAGAACACAACTTGATCAAAAATACTAAGGCACACCTTGCCTTGCTGGGCACCAACATATTTTTCGCGGTGAATTATACTGCCATAAAATATTTGCTGAATGTTGGTTTAGTAAAGCCTTTTGGACTCAACCTTATCAGGGTGGGCGTGTGCACGATATTGCTTTGGCTGATGTATATGTTCAAGCGGGAAAAGACACCTGTCAACAGGAAGGATTTGATAAGATTGGGTTGGTGTGCATTAACCGGAATTGCCATTAACCAGTTATTGTTTTTGAAAGGGCTGTCGTTCACTACGTCTATTCATGCCTCTCTCCTCATGCTTACAACACCAATCCTTATCACAATCATCGCCGCCTGGATATTAAAAGAACGGTTAAACAGATTTAAAATAGCCGGGTTATTGTTAGGGGTCACAGGTGCCTTGGTACTTGTAGCATCTAAACAGCAGGCGGGCCCTGGAGATAATATTCTGTTAGGCGATATCCTGATTATTCTCAATGCCATTTCGTATACGCTTTATTTTGTGCTGGTAAAGCCGCTGATGACCCGGTATAACCCGGTAGTTGTTATCAGGATGGTTTTTACTTTTGGTTTTTTTATGATACTGCCTTTTTGCTGGACAGAATTCAGGCAGGTTCCATGGGAATTATATACAATCAATGATTTTTTAATATTGTCTCTCATTGTGCTGGGCGGCACTTTCCTGGCCTACCTGCTGAATGTGTATGGCATTAAGATCCTGGGGGCCGGTATTGCCGGTACCTATATTTATTCTCAACCTGTTTTTGCTGCTGTTGTGGCCATCATATTTTTAAATGAACACCTCTCCTGGTACAAAGTGATAGCTGCCGGTTTTATTTTTGCCGGGGTGTATCTTACCAACAAAAATAATAACGATGCCGGAGTACCTAAAAGCTGATGGGCCTGAAACCTACACCGCAGCGGCTCTTTTATTCAGGGAGTATGCTGCCTGGTTAGGGATTGATCTGTCGTTTCAGAATTTTGAAGAAGAAATGGCAAACCTTGAAAGCATGTATGCGGCACCGTATGGTGGAATAATATTGTGCACCTGTGATGAAAAATTTGTCGGTTGTGTGGCTGTTCGGCAGGAGGAAAAACTGATTGCTGAAATGAAAAGAATGTATGTACAACCGGGATACCAGCACCGCGGGATCGGCCAGGCTCTGCTGGATGCAGCCCTGGATCTGGCCCGGCAATCCGGCTATCATACTGTCCGTTTGGATACTTTGCGGCATATGACACCCGCGCTGAACTTATATAAGAAAAATGGTTTCGTGGAAATAGATCCCTATTATTTTAACCCTGTAGCTAACACTGTTTTCCTTGAAAAAAAACTGGATCAATGAATCAATTTGGGATAATCAAAAAACATAAATTTTTTTTCAAGTGATCTGAAATCAGCCCAATTGCCCTTAAAACTGACAGCGAATATGGAACAGGTTGGCATGTTGGCAATTTTTACTTCGCCACAAAGAGAGTTTGCGAAATCTGTGATTGAAGGGTTGTGCGAGAAAATGGCAACTTGTTTATATAGCTCGTGTAAAGATTGTATGGTATCATAAAAGGCAGGTTCCGAAGCGGGGTATAGCCGGTCGATAAGAATGATTTTATCTTCGTTTCCGGATAATTCTTTGCAGAAATATTTAGCTGTTTTTTTTGCTCTTTTTGCAGGGCTGCTTAAATATACATCGATGTGCACTTTACGCTCGTGTAAGCGTTTAGCCATCTCCCCGGCGTCTTTCCTCCCTCTCTCATTTAGTGAGCGGTCAAAATCCGGAACGTCCATATTCTCCCAACTACTTTTCGCATGCCTTATGATATACAAAGTTTTCATGTGATTGTATATTGAATACTAAAGTTCGTATTCTGATTTGAAAACCCTCTGCTTTTTTTTGGAAGGTAATGTGTAACAGGAATGTTTGGTATTTTTTTTTAACTTTAAGAAAAATGTTATGAAAAGGTATATAATCCTCTTATTGTTATTTGCCGGATATGCATCATTGATTCAATGCAACTCCACCAAAAAGGTCACTGCTGTAACCGCTCCTGTTGTTTTTTATGAAAGTGAAGTTCGGACTCTCATCGAAGCCAAGTGTGCTCCTTGTCACTTACCGGCGAAGGGAGGTAATAAGGCACCGTTAGCCACATACGAAAATGTGGTTGAAGAAATAGATAACATTATCAGCCGGGTTAACATGAACCCGGGAGACCGCGGTTTTATGCCTTTTAAGCATGATAAATTATCAGCCGGAGAAATCGCAATCTTTACCCAATGGAAGGCCGGGGGAATGGCTAAAACAAAATAAAAGCCCACCAGATAATTGGTGGGCCTGTCGTTTTCATCGGGTTAATCACTTAAAGCGGCAAAATATTGCCTGGGTGGATATTTGTATTGGCGTTAGCAACGGCCCTCTTATTTCTTCTTTGTGTATTCCCGGATATCCGGGTACCGTTCGCAGAATAAGTAACTGATTTATTAAAAAGACCATTGGAAAAATTTGCTGTCCATGTGCCTTGATTTTTTGTCCATTTTACATTTGTAGCATTTGGAAAATCACGGCTGAATGCAGCACGGACACGTGCCGGAGCATGTGAGGTTGCTTTTCCATCCTCGTTGTTATTATATTGGCCATTTTTATCTTTCTTAACTTTCTTATCTTTTTTATATTCGTGATCACGGTCGTGGTCTTC
>JBKJUT010000066.1:0-4391 GCA_046590515.1 Ferruginibacter sp. | reverse complement strand
CCAGATTCCAAATGGACTCACACCAAACAATACATTGCGGTTAGCCGCAGTATTTATGAGCGTAAGGATATCATACACCTTGGCAATTAACTGATTTACGTTATTGCGGCGCCAGTCTTTAAGCAGAGGAATACCCGTTGGATTGTTGTTGACATAAGTAGCACTATCGTGATTAGTGATCGCCGCGGGATAAAAGTAATCATCAAAATGAATACCATCTACGTCGTAGCGGGTTGCAATGTCCGCAATCACATTGGTGAGATAAGTGCGTACTTCCGGCAAACCTGGGTTCAGTAATGTAATTCCACTTACTACAAAAGTCCATGCAGGGTTTAATACTGCCACATGGTTTGCAGCCAGGGTTGGAGTACCTTGTTTCGCACGGTAGGGATTAATCCAGGCATGCAGTTCCATTCCGCGTTTATGCGCTTCTGTTATAGCAAATGAAAGTGGATCCCATAGAGGGTTAGGTGGAGTACCTTGTGAATTGGTAAGCCAATACGACCAGGGGTCTATAGCTGACTGGTAAAGTGCATCACTTTCGGGCCTTACCTGCAGGTAGACTGTATTGATTTTAGTTTTTGATAAGGTGTCAAGCACCCTGATAAGTTCAGCCTGCTGCTGGCTGGTACTGAGTGTCCGTTGAGAAGGCCAGTCAAGATTATAGACCGAAGCAATCCAGGCACCCCGCAAGTCACGCTTTGGAAACATATCTTCTACCTCCGGTGCGGAAGGATTACAAGGTATAACTGCATTCACTGTGATTGACACATTCGCAATTTCAGAAAGCTGGCTGTTGATATTTTCTACAGTATATTGGAACTGGTCAGTACCTGTATAGCCAGGATTGGAAATGTATGATACATTGCCCGAGTTATCTTTGCTTACGGTACCGTTCTGTGGAGCCGTCACAATGACGAGGCTCGCGGGATTTAATGCTATCCCATTATCCTGGTCATTGGCTAACACATTGAGTCGCTTTGCCGTACCTGTTTGTGCGATCATTACATCTTCATTAGTCGCCGGTTTTGTATACACCGCTACATCAAAATATGCCAGGGCCTTCCCCATAAAATTTGCCATACTTGAATCTGCTGCGGTTTCCAGGGTAAAGGAAAGGTAGATGATGGCACCAGGTATAAGGCTTGTACCGAAAACACCCTTATAACCTATTCCGCCTTTTTTAGGAGAAACATTATAATTAAGAATACTTGCAGAACCGTTTATTGGTGTGATGGCATCAGGCCAGTCTTCAGGATACACAATGCCAAAAGGAATGTTCAGGCCGTCAAAACCAGTGCCGGCAATACCGGTAGCTGGGGTGTAAGTTGCTGATCCATCATCGAGGTACGACGCTTTCAGATAGTTATTCATGAAAGAAAGGTCGTAGGTTGAAGAGAGCGATCTTCCTATACTATAGGCTACTTCGGAACCCGTAAATAAAAATTTACCACCACCTTCCAGGAAGGATTTGACGGCATTTTTTTCCTGTGTGGATAACACTACAGTAGCAGCATTTTCATCTCCCACAAACCAAACTACTATATCGTAATTGTTCAACAGCAAAGTGCCGTCCTCCACTTTTTCATTGGCCACACTGCTAACCTGCACCTCTCCCTTACTTCTTAACGCTTTGAAATAGCTGGTAACAAAAGAATGCCGGCTGGCACTATAAGAGCCTGTACCGCCAAAGCGGTCAAAGCCATCTACAATCAGCACCTTTGGCCCGCCTGTATTCGACGACCGTGAATAAATATCACCATAATTACTCTCCACGGAAGGATTAATGCCGTTGGTAACAACTGCTGTCAGCCGGAAGTGATATACATTGCCGGATGGTGGCACTATGAACTGCGATGTATTTAATGTAACTATTGAATCGGTAGCTAACAGCATGGTTTCATTGGCAGCCAACGACCAGCTTGTCAGTGCATCATTATTCGCATAGTACAACCTGTAGCCGGCCAATGTCGGTTCTGTATTTGGCTTCCATCTTACCTTAACCTGCGATCCTGTGCCGGGGTTTTCCACGCTCCATATCGTAGGCGTAGCCGCAGAAACAGTGGACAGGCGCGCGATAAATCCATTCCAACGGGTCGTTGTCAGGTTGGGACAATCTGTTGACTTTACATCACTATGACCGTAAATAGCCCGGTCTCCATTGGTTACCCGCCGGGTTTTCGAAATTCCGTACCGGTTACATACATTCACACAAAGGTTTGCTGCGGAAGCCAGCATAGGTTCACTATCCCACATTGCAAGGTTGGTTGCCAGCACCTCATGTTCTACTCCTATACCCTGGTCGTTATAAACAGTAACACCTTGTGACCAGGCACGGTTGGCTTCCAGTACTACCTGGCTCACCTGGCCGTCACTGTTACGAACCACGTAATGTGCACTAACCTGTGAAGAACAGTTCTTAAACCAATCTATGGCACCCTGGTAAGTGCCGGTTGCCACATAATGTAAAAAATAAAAATTTATACCACTGCCCGCGGGCCGGTTGCTGTAATTACATGTAGTGAAATTAGGCACGGCCTCATTATAATCTGTGGCGGTTATTGCAGACGAAATATTTCCACCATTATCTCCCCTCCTGCTTTCTTTAGGAAGGTTAATATCTACCGGATCAATGAGGATGATCTCACCCCAAAGACTTACAGATTTACTTCCTGAAGCTGCCAGGTCAAATATGCGCTCAGCCAGTTCGTTCTTCATAGCCACATCACGCAGGCCGGTAAGATCTGCCAGGGCACTGAACCAGTCTTCCAGTTCAGATGCCGGCGGCCGGCTGCTTTGATAAAAGGACAATAGCGCTGCTGCTGCCCTGATATTTGTTTCTGCATCTGTTTTAATGGCGCCAGTACTTACATGCAATAAGCCTGCAGCTTTAGTAAGCTGATGCACATATTCATTTTCTATCAACCCCATAACCCCCCATGATCCATACATAGATTCCGATACCTGCGCCCAGTTGCTTTGTACCTGCGCGGCTGCTTTCAACAGTACTGACGGTACATTAAATTCAACTGCAGCCTGGTCAAAATAGCGGGTAAGTGTGGCCACACCAGGATGTGGCCGGTTAAGAAACTCCTGCAACATGGCATCCTTATGATCATGTCCATAATCAGGTTGGCCTGACAGGCCTCCTGTATTGCGCTGTAACGAAACCTGCAGGTATTCGTTCATGTTACGTTGTAAAAAGACATCCCCTCCAGGCCTGTAAATTTTTTGTACCGGGGTATGTAAGTGTTTCTTTACAAGGGATAAGAGGTATTCATCAGTAGGCAGCACCTTTACATGCTGACCTGTAGCCTGCTGGCAGAAAAAGCAGCATAAAAAAAGGCCAAAACATAATACAACAGAATGTAATTGTTTTTTCATAAATTTTGTATGTGGGTAGATATAAAAATAAGGCTAAGAATAAGGATTAAATATATACAAACTAACGGTTAAGCCAACACTTATTTATGCTTTCACTGCAAAGAAATTTTTAATGATTGACGATTAATTATTCATTCTTTCTATATGACAATTCAACCGCAAAAAACCGCAAACTTTGAAATCCTTTATTCTCCTTAAGTTCCACTCACACCGGCAAGAAGCTGCATAGAAATTTTTTTAAAATGAATGACATACACAAAATCCGGGAAGCAGAAGAAAAGGCAAAAATCCTGTTCGGGGAAATTGAAGCCCGGGAATTAATCACACCCGGTAAAACAGAAAAACAGTTAAACAATGAAGTCTTTGAACTTGCGTTTGAACTGTTCAGCATAAAAAAGTATTGGCATAAACGTATTGTTCGTTCTGGCAGAAATACTTTGTTGCCATATAAAGAAAACCCACCCGACCTGGTATTGCAGGCAGATGATATATTATTTTTTGATTTCGGCCCTGTCTTTGAAAATTGGGAAGCAGATATCGGCAAAACCTATGTCATCGGCAATGACCCATATAAACAAAAATTGAAATCAGATGTAGAAAAGGCCTGGCAGGAAGGCAAAATTTTTTATGATACACATCATTCCCATCTGACAGGAGCTGATTTTTATAAATATACCTGTGAACTTGCAGGCACTTTTGGCTGGCATTATGGAAATGCACACTGCGGTCATCTGATCGGGAACTTTCCGCATGAAGATATTTCTGGAGAAGAAACCGGTAATTACATTCACCCGGATAATCACCAACGAATGAAAGAGCCTGATAGAAACGGATTGGAACGTTTCTGGATTTATGAAATTCACCTGGTAGATGAAGTAAAACAAGTAGGTGGTTTTTTTGAACAGTTACTATCCTAATTTCCTCCTCCAGGCAATATCAGATTGGTTACACAATTTCTACACATGCACATTATCAAAAATTGGAATTGAGCAGGCAGAGCGTGTAAT
>JBKJUT010000001.1:0-8242 GCA_046590515.1 Ferruginibacter sp. | reverse complement strand
ATCTCCCTGCCGCAGAGAAATTTCCGGGCCGTTAATCCTGCCGCTGTAGAATTTTACGGGTTTACTATGGATGAGTTTTTATGCATGAACATTAAAGATTTAAGGCCGGAGGAAGATGAGTCGCCTGCAAATTTAATCAGCACTTTTAACTCAGGTATCAACAATACCGGAATCTGGGAGCATAAGAAAAAGGATGGCACCATAGTTAAGATGAACCTGATTACCCATGATATCATTTACCAGGGTAAACATGCCAAATTGGTATTAGCCAATGATATGACGGAAAAGATCAGGGCAGAGGAAAAATTAAAAAATTCCCATGCCGAACTTCGCGAACTAACCACCCACCTCCAAAGTATTCGTGAGTCAGAACGTACTCACATGGCAAGGGAAATCCATGATGAGCTGGGGCAACAACTCACCGGTTTAAAAATGGATATATCCTGGATCAATAAAAAACTGATGACAACTGAACCTGCTATCAGGCAAAAAATGGCAGAAACCATAAAGTTAATAGATGGAACCGTGCGAACGGTACGCAGAATTGCGACCCAATTACGGCCAAGTATACTCGATGATCTGGGTATTGTAGCTGCCATGGAATGGCAAAGCGAGGAGTTTCAGAAAAGGTCAGAAATCGTTACCCGCTTCGTCTCCAGCACACCTATAATTGAAATTCCGCCGGACCTGGCCACCGGTTTTTTCCGGATTCTGCAGGAGAGCCTTACTAATGTGCTTCGGCATTCTCATGCTACAGAAGTGGATGTGTCATTATGCTTGCAGGATGGATTGCTGGTCTTGAACATTTCTGATAACGGAACAGGCTTCGATCTGAACCAGATTGAAAGTAAAAAAACACTTGGTTTATTAGGAATGAAAGAGCGAACTTTAATTATGGGAGGCTCGTACGAGGTTTCCAGTAAACCCGGAAAAGGAACAACGGTGGTAATCATCGTTCCAATTAAAATTAATTCAGAAAACACCATTTAGGAATGATTAAAATTCTTATAGCAGACGATCATACGGTTGTAAGAAAAGGGCTCAGGCAGATATTGCTGGAAGGGTTTCCTTCTGCCCAGATTGAAGAGGTGGCAGATGCGGAAGAAATGATCAAGAAGGTAATACACTCAGATTGGGATGTAATTATCAGTGACTTATCTATGCCCGGCAGAAGTGGACTTGAAGCCTTGCAACAGATCAAACAGATCAATGCAAAATTGCCTGTACTCATACTGAGTATTCACCCCGAAGAACAATATGCTTTACGGGTATTAAAGGCCGGCGCATCCGGCTACCTGAGTAAAGATATGGCGCCGGATGAACTGGTAAATGCGGTGCAAAGAGTAATGCTGGGCAAAAAATATATCACTGCGTCTATAGCTGAAAAACTGGCTTCTGTATTTGACAATGATTCAGACAAAGCGGCACATGAATACCTATCCGATCGTGAATTTAGTGTGTTGAAATTGCTGGCTGCCGGTAAATCAGTATCCGAGATAGCTGAATCCTTGTTTCTGAGTGTAACTACCGTAAGTACATATCGAGCACGTATTATGGCAAAAATGAATATGAAAAACAACGCAGACCTTACTTTGTATGCAATTCAGAATAAGTTAATGTAAATCTGCTCCTTACACGTAGTCGCTATACTACCTGTCTTACCAGAAGAATGTGACAATTTCACGGTATTACTACCTACAAAATTGGATTTTTTAAAGAGTAATTTGCAGGCATGCAAAAGTCGGCATATAAGGTATTGGTAGTAGATGATTCACCGATCATAATGGACCGGATGCTCAGTATTTTGGGAGAGATGGAATGTATTACCTATGTAGGAAAGGCATCCAATTTCCAGGAAGCAGAAGCTTTATTAAGTAAAGACAAATATGATGTGGCATTATTGGATATTCACATGCCTGGTAAAAACGGACTTGAATTATTATCACATATAAAAGCTAAACATCCTGAAGTAAGAATTATTATGCTTACCAACCAGGCTGATGATTACTACCGTAACCTATGCCAGAATTTGGGCAGCGATTCTTTTATAGACAAGACCCGCGAATTTGAAAACATTCCTCAAACTATCCGCCAGTACTTCAACGATTCTGTAGCTGCCAATAATTAGTATGATTTTTTTTATTGGTAAATACGCCGGATTACATCACGGTATTTTTCCATTATTACCTTTCGCTTTAATTTGAGAGTAGGTGTCAGTTCACCAGTATCAATAGTCCATTCATCCGGGAGTAGTTCAAATTTTTTCACCTGCTCCACATGATTGAACGAGCTGTTATAATTCTCTATGATATGTTTGTACCATTCTAAAACTTTGGGATCATGCAGGGCCTGTGCCGGATTCACAAATTGAATATCCTGCTCCCGCATCCATTCCTGTAAATTCGGCATGGAGGGAACTATAAGTGCACCCACAAACTTTTCTTCGGCTCCAACAATCATCATCTGCTCTATGAAAGCAGATTCTTTCATTTTATTTTCAATAGGCTGCGGTGCTACGTATTTTCCGCCACTCGTTTTAAACAGCTCTTTTTTCCTGTCGGTGATCTTTAAATATTTTCCTTCATCAAACATACCTATATCGCCGGTATGTAACCATCCATTTATAATCGTTTCTTCAGTCAGTACAGGTTGCTTGTAGTATCCCATCATCACACTTGGTCCTTTTACACAAATCTCTCCATCGGGCATCAGTTTTACATCCTGTCCCTGCATTACCAGTCCCACAGTTCCATATTTTGTTCCCTTAGGTGTGCGGCAGTTTACGCTGATGGCAGGGCTGTTTTCGGTAGGCCCGTATCCTTCGTAAATGGGAATACGTGCGGCATTAAAAATGCGTAATAATCTTACCTGGCAGGCAGCGCTCCCGGTAACAATGTATTCTACATTTCCGCCCAGCGCCTCACGCCATTTAGTAAATACCAGCCGGTTTGCGATTGCCAGTTGTAAATTATAAAGTATACCACCGTCAATTAAATTGTCATACCGGTTAGCCAGGCTTACTGCCCAGTCGAAAAGTTTTCTTTTAAGGCCGGTAAGCTCCGCTCCTTTCAGCATAATCTTCTCGTACACCTTTTCCAATAAGCGTGGAACTGTACAAAATACAATAGGTTTGATCTCTTTTAAATTATCACCTATCGTTTCCATGCTTTCGGCGTAATAAATGGATATACCACTGTTGATATATACATAGGTAATCATTCTTTCAAATATATGATTGAGGGGTAAAAAACTCAATGCCTTGCCCTGTGGGCGGTCATCAAAAGGAAAACTCTTTTTCGCACTAAGTACATTGCTCACAATATTCCAATGACTCAGCATTACTCCTTTTGGAGTACCGGTAGTTCCGGAAGTATAAATGATAGTGGCGCAATCAGTAGATTTTACCTGCTGGCTTACATTAAATGCTTTCTCCAGGTCGGAAGGCTCAAGGTCTTCCAGCAGATTTTTCCAGGATGAAATTCCCGGCAGATCTTCCAGGGCAAATATTCCCTTAATTGATGGGCAACTTTCCAGGACAGCCTTTACCTTTTCAAGGATGTCGTGCCCGCTGACAAAAACATATTTTACTGCTGCATCATTAAAGATAAAAGCAAGTTCTCCTACGTTGGTAGTAGGGTAGATGGGGCACAGAACGATTCCTGCCTGCTGACATGCCAGGTCTACCATCATCCATTCAGGGCAATTCCTGGATATGATAGCCAC
Organism: Ferruginibacter sp.; assembly: GCA_046590515.1. Taxonomy (GTDB): domain Bacteria; phylum Bacteroidota; class Bacteroidia; order Chitinophagales; family Chitinophagaceae; genus Ferruginibacter. The sequence goes on along the minus strand of JBKJUT010000001.1, from coordinate 4,519 downwards.
CTTGTCCTGGTGTTCAATCTGCCTGTCATTTCCGCTAAGTCCTAAACGCAGCATACCTGCCGCCAGGCGGTGGGTTATACCTGTTACTTCCGCAGTACTGTACGATTTCCATTCTCCGCCAACTTTACCGGTCAGCATATCTTCCCGCGGAAATTCTTCCAGCTGCATGGAAACAAAATCAAATAGTCTGGATTGCTCGTTCATCATTAATGCATTAAGTAACATTAGTATGAACTAAGATATACAAAAATTGTCGTTGATGGGAAGCTTAGAGATTTGCTAATTGCGGGTGGCTGCCACATCTAACTGCAGATTAACCTTTTTACTGATTATCCAGTTTTGAGGATTACCTGCGCCTTTATAATTAATACCCCAATCCGTACGGTCAATATCAAAAGATGCTTTGGCCGACAGGGAATGATCTGCTACGGTCACCCGCGCAATAAAATGAATATTTTTAATGCTGTCTCTAAGCGTAAGATTACCGCCTATGTTTAAAGAATCTTCAGTGGCTGTCTTTTCTATCGAAGTTATTTCAAACTTTGCCGTGGGATATTTATCTGCGTTAAAAAAATCAGGACTTTTTAAATGCCCTATAAACTTATTTTTTCCATCTGCCACAGACAGGTTCCACACATCCAGTGATAAAATATCTATGGTGAACTGCCCACCGGCGAGGGCTTTATCTTTTACTATGAATTTTCCGTTTTGTGTAGCGAACACTCCATTATATGTTTCACCGGGGCGGCTGGCAGACCATTGAACTTTGGAGGTACTGTCAAGATTATATATGATCCCGTTTTCCACTTCAAGCATGGGCGGCACGGCGGCATTCTTTTCCTTGTTGCTGCAAGAAGTCATCAATATCAAAAGGTAAAACAGGGTTTTTTTCATGTCAGGTAATTAATGATAATATTCATCAGCGGGCATACGAAAAACCCGGCTGCGCTGGAAGGCTATAAAGGCTGCATATTCATCCGGATGTGCATTTATCCACGATTGAAAAAAAGACAGGTTTTGTGAAGGCCCGAATAACCATTGATTATACGCTTCATATAATCCTTCCTGCACCAGTTGTTTCTGGTATTCAAACAATTTAAAAGAAGGCTTTTTATTTTCATTAAACCAGTCAAGCAGGAAACGGGTACGGATCATAGTTAGTGTTTCAGGATTAATTCCCGCGTTGGCTACTGATGTTTGTTTAGCCATAATTTGCATGAACTGGATCTCAAATTTGTTCCGTTCTTTTTCCTTACCCGCCAACTCCAGGTAAAATTTTTTATAGCTATCCAGCAGTATATCTTTTATCTCGGTACTTTTACTGCCGGAAGGCTCCATATTTACAAAAATCTCTCCGTATAAAATACTCCATATTTTATCAGTAGTTAAGTAATAATAGCGGGCTGCATTGTAATAATTTTTTGAATAGGAAGGATCCTTTTCTATTCCCTTTTCCCAGTATTCTATGGCTTCCGGGTTACGCGTAGTCCACAGGAATTCACCCATTTCATTCAACATCGCGCCATTGCCCGGGAATTTTTTCAAACCTTTTTTATAAATCCTTTCGACATCTTTTGTCATGCCCATTGCTTTATATAAATTACCGGCAATCTGGAATGCCTGGTCATCGGCAGTTTCCTGGTCCAGCACAGGCTGAATGATACCAAGTGCTTTATTAAAATCATTGTGAAAATAATAGCTGAGAGAAAGGTCTTTTGCCAATGCAATATTTGAGGGTTCGAGGTTATACGCCCGTGTTAGTACAATAATTGCATTTGAATAATCTCCGGCTTTCATGTAAGTCCGGGCTGTTTCCTGCATTTCTTTGGCATCCTGGGCAAAAGCAGGTGTGTTAAATAAAATCAGCAGCAACAGGGAACGGATCTGGTTCATGCAATTTGACAATGGAAGAAAAGCTTCACCTTGTACTTCCGAAATTACATAATTAAATGAGTAAGCAAGCCATCTCTTAATTTAGGTTCGAACCAGGTGCTTTTGGGAGGCATTACATTTCCACTATCAGCAATATCTATTAATTGTGTAATAGTAACAGGATAAAAACTTATTGCCAAAGCCATTTCGCCACTATCTACCCGCTTTTCCAGCTCTTCCAGACCGCGTATCCCGCCTACAAAATCGATCCGCTTATCAGTCCGCTGGTCTTTAATATCAAGTACCCGGTTAAAAAAGTTTTCCTGCATAATAGTAGTATCCAGTATCCCGATTGGGTCTTCCTGGAAAGTACCTGGCAATGCAGTCAATTTATACCAATGCTTGCCGGTATATAATCCAAATTCATGTAAAGCGGAAGGTCTGAAAATCTTCGCTTGTTTTTCAATTAAAAACTTTTCCCCGGCTTTCATCAACACTTCGTCTATGCTCAAACCGTTTAAGTCTTTCACCACCCTGTTATAATCCATTATGTGTAACTGGTTGGAAGGAAATAATGTGGTTAAGAAATAACCGGCTTCAATAGTATCCAGCGAGCCGCGTACTTTAGCTGCAGAGGCAGCGCGGTGATGGCCGTCGGCTATATAAGTACACGGTACTACCGCCTTAAAAGTATTGGTAATGCTGGCGATGGTATCATCATCGCTTACAATCCAGATACTGTGCTGCACTCCATCGTCTGCTACAAAATCGTATTGGGGAGTCTTATCGCGGGTCCATTTCTCTACCAGTACATCTATGAGGTCAATATTTTTATACGTAAGAAATACATTGCCTGTCTGGGCCCCCGTGGTTTTCATATGGTTGATCCGGTCTTCCTCTTTCTCCGGGCGGGTAAACTCATGCTTTTTAACCAGGTTCTTTTCGTAATCTTCTACAGAACTGCCGCATACAATACCTGTTTGGCTACGTCCTTTCATAGTAAGCCGGTACAGGTAATAGCAAGGCTTGTTTTCCTGGAACAGAATTTTACGGCTGATAAATGCCTGCAGATTTTCTTTAGCCTTGTCATATACTTCCTGTGAATGCACGTCTACACTTTCCGGCAGGTCTATTTCACTTTTTGTAATATGTAAAAAAGAATTAGGATTACCCTGCGCCTCTATTTTCGCTTCTTTACTGCTCAGCACATCATATGGCTTTGAAGCTACTGCCTTTGCTAACTGCGCTTCGGGCCTGAGCGCTTTAAATGGAATAATTGTTATCATATACGTTCGTGTGGTGCTTCAAAATTCGGGCGGTAAAGGTACTGACTCCCCGGTACAATCAATAGAAGAAGTTGCCCGTTGAAGGCATACTTTGTTATTTATGCGGGAACCCTCTCATTACATCTGTCAAAACTTCTACACTACTTACAGGAAGGGCATTATATAATGAAGCCCTGAAGCCGCCGACACTCCGGTGTCCCTTGATACCTACAATACCGGCCTCTTTAGCCTGTTGCAGGAAAGCGTCTTCTAACGAGGGGTCGTTCATTACAAAACATACATTCATTTTGCTGCGGTCCTCTATATTCACAGTGCCGGTAAACAATTCATTCTCGTCGATCTCTTTATAAAGTAACGCCGCTTTGGCATTATTAAGTTTTTCAATGGCAGCTATACCTCCCTGTGCTTTAAGCCAGCGAAGGGTAAGCAGGCACACATACACGGCAAATACAGGCGGCGTATTGAGCATACTATCTTCACGTATGTGATTGCGGTAATCCATTATTGTCGGCACGTTTCTTTTTACCTTTCCAAGTACCTGTTTGTTTATTACCACCAGGTTAACCCCTGCAGCTCCCATGTTTTTCTGCGCGCCGGCGTAAATGAGATCAAAGGCATTAAAATTCATATCTCTGCTAAGGATGTCACTACTCATATCTGCCACCAGTGAATTACTGGTATAAGGTATCTGGTGCCATTGGGTGCCGTAAATGGTATTATTGGTAGTAATGTGCAGGTACCTGCAATCATTAGGTACCACGAAATCTTTAGGGATGTATGTATAATTTTTTTCTTTGGATGAACATACTATCTCGGGCCTTCCAAACAGGCGGGCTTCTTTATAGGCTTTGGCCGCCCAGACACCGGTATCAGTATAGGCTGCGGTATCTTTAGGATCTAGCAGGTTCATGGGAACCTGCATGAACTGGGTAGAAGCACCACCATGCAGGAAAAGCACTTCATGGTCACTGTCAAGTTGCATCAACTCTTTCACCAGGCCACGGGCTTCTTCCATCACAGCAGTAAATTCGGGAGTACGATGACCGAGTTCCAGTATGGAAAGACCGGTATTATCGAAATTCAGTATGGAAGCGGCACTTTGTTCAAACACTTCACGGGGAAGAATGGAGGGGCCGGCATTAAAATTATGAAGCAATGGAAGCATTTTTGATGATCAGCCGCAAAAGTAACTTTTTAGAAGGATAACATAAAGACGACGCTGCCCTTGGGTTAATCTTCCTGGCGGCCTAACATCTTACCACCGTTCCATTTGCTGTTCAGGTCATCAAATTCTGATACATCAGCTTCACTGAACTTCTTGCCTGCAAGTGCTTTAAGGTCGGGCTGACCTGCGTTTACCC
>JBKJUT010000245.1:0-5463 GCA_046590515.1 Ferruginibacter sp. | reverse complement strand
CTTTACCTTATATTAAAGGTAAAGGAAGGGAAGATACTTCCAGGTTGCCAGCCAGGTCGTACAGGTTTACATCCGAACCATGGATTTCTGAAATTTTATTAATGATAGTTTCAATATCCTGTGGAGGTGTATCAATGGGGGAAAGAGAATCTTTACTGTTCCAGCCTGCAGCTATTGAACTTTTTACTTCGTTCTCCATGATGCGGATGGTGCGGCTGAGCTTTTCCCTGTTATTATTTTCGTAACGGTTTATAAAGAAAAGTATAGTTGCAATACCGATTACGAAAAAGGAGAGCACACTTATAAAAATGATAGTCCCGTGTATCTGGTTCCGTATACTCAGTTGCCAGAAAAATCTCAATTTTTCCAGGTTGAACCGCGAAATGATCAGGATATTTATCAACCAGAACAGGAAAGTTAACAATAGAAAAGAACAGAACAGGTATGAAAACAAAGTAATCGATTCAATAGGAATATTGTCCTTCTTGGCTATCACGATCATCCTGTCTGGACCCGATCTGTACCATAACTCATTGTAATTACTGTTTTTCCGTTGCAGAAATTCCTGGGGTGGAAATTGATTTTTATCCAGAGATGTGGCAAAAGGATAATCGTTATGGCTACTGATCAGCTTCTGTTTATTATAAATAGCAAAGGCATACAACGATGAATTTTCAATGGCATTTCCTTGTCCCCGGCTGAAGAGTTCGGGATATAATTCGTTCTTAAATTTTTTGGGGTTGGCAATTATAAATACATAGCCCAATAGTTTGCCGGAAAATTCTGTCAATACTTTTTTGCTGATATAACTGAATTTATCAAACGAAACATCATAATAAAACAGGTTAGGTATACCTGTGGGCTTTGCCTGGGTATTAAGAATGGTATTTAACTCATTGTAATCCGTGGAATCCTGGTTGAATAAAGGTTGCTCAGTGGCATCAAAGGCAAATATTTTTGTATCATACCGGTCAGTATACCCGGAAAAATTACCATTTACCAAACTGTCCTTAAAAGACTGGTTGGAATTCTGGCTGGTGAATTTTTCATAATTCTCTGCCAGGTAATCTTCCCGGAAATCAGTAAGCATGGAGTTGATCAGGGTTTCACTGGAAGGATCTGCTTTGGTAGCCAATATTTCGGCATAATGCTGCCGGTTTCGCATTTCCTTTTTGCTGTTCTCCTTTATAATAAGCGTTGTGATAAAAACTGAAAAAAAGAATAACCAGAATACAAGCCTGGAGGAAACCAGGTGGGTGGCCAGCAGGTTTAAAAAATTATTATTAAGCAGGTACAGGTATAACAGTAGCCAAAGCAATACATACACTTCAGTTACACCGGACTGGCGACCAACCCTAAAACTTAAAAGCAGCAAACCAGCTACCACCACAGACAGAAACAGTGGAAGATTTTTACCCGGAAACAAGGGCGCTGAAATATACACAATCGCCTGGGTGAAAAAGTAAAAACTGATCGCTATGCAACACAGTATTACAAAACCGACCACACTATATATGTTTAGTGAAAAGAAATTTATTACATCAAATGAGATCTGTGAATCGGAAACAAGTGAAGTAATTATATGAGTGGCAGTAAAACCGGCCAGTACAATTAACAGGCTGCCTGCACCCAATGACAGCCACTTCTGAACAGGAGTATCTGCGGGTAACTTTATAGTATGCTGTTCCGGCAATGAATTTCGCAGGAACAGGACAAACCATACGAATAACAATGCATTAATTAATAAATCACCCAGTGAGCGCAACACCGGGTTGCTTCCATATATGGAAGGATCAAACATCTCGAACTGCCTGAAATTTATAGGTACCGGTATGAAGTAACTCAGTAACCGTAACAGGAAAACAAGACCAATAAAAAATACCAGGCCTTTAAGGAAATCCTGGCGGGCCAGGAAAGTAGCCGATTGATGTACAAAAAGCAAAACAAGCAATGCTGCTATTAGCGATAACCAAACTGAATAAGGATTGTTCTTCTCATTGCCGCTGTTGAATTTTTTCTCGATATAAAAAAGTTGTTGGCCCGTAACCGATTCAACCGACGGCCCATTTGCCTTTGTGAAACCAATGTCGTAGTTTTTTGATATTCCTGGTATGGCAAAATCATTGTTGAGATATTCATTGGTAACAATGTAATTCCATTTCACGGGAATGAGGGCGATTGCTTTCAACCCTTTATCCTGGTAGCTGTTCCAGGCATAATATCCATTTTGTAATTGAGCAAATCCTGCCTTACCTTCCAGGTACTGCAGCCCTGCGCTTGGCAGTACAGTTTGTGTATTCCAAAGCACCAGGTTATATTCTTTACTGCTGTCAACTGAATAAAAAAAAAGAAAATAGTTTTTATTTGTCAGGCTGGACAGTAACTGGTCATTATAATTGTTGTTCCTGATTTTATCCATTACCGAGGTATCAGCCAGCAGTGCAGCAAAATCAGCTTCAGCGTTGTGTATGTAACTGGTAACTTTTTTCTGAACTGTTTTAGCCGAAGAGTTGGCAGACCAATAGCTGTCGATTACTATAGCTATTGTAAACACCCAGGCTGCTATTATAAGCAGGTAAAGGTTTTTACTGGCAAAAGCACGGTAGGTAGTTACTTTTTGCAAATATATATTGTGGGTTTACACATGATCAACTGTTTTTCTTAATCCGGTTCCAAAGATCATCCATTTCTGCCAGGCTCATGTCGTGGAGCAACCTATCTTCAAGAGCTGCGGCTTTTTCCATCCGGGTGAAGCGGTCGATAAATTTTTTATTTGTTCGCTCCAGTGCGTTTTCGGCGTCTAAATGCAAAAACCTTGCAAGGTTTACAAGTGAAAAGAAAACATCTCCTAATTCATCCTCCATTTGATCCTGGTTACCCCCTTCCATGGCCTCCGTAAGTTCTGCCAGTTCTTCCTGTACTTTATCCCAGACCTGTCCCGTATTTTCCCATTCAAATCCTACCTGCCTGCTCTTTTCCTGCAGGCGCATAGCTTTAACCATAGAAGGCAATGATTTAGGCACTCCTCCTAACACGGAGCGCTTACCTTCTTTCAATTTAATCTTTTCCCAATTCTGTTTTACTTCTTCCGCATCTGCCACCTTTACATCTCCATAAATGTGCGGATGGCGGTTAACCAGTTTCTCAGAAACCCCTTTGATTACCTCATCGAGCGTAAACTCTTTTTTTTCAGCGCCGATCTTTGCATAAAATATTATGTGCAGTAACAAGTCGCCCAATTCCTCTCTAATACCTTTCCAGTCTTCAGAAGAAATGGCATCTGCCAGTTCATATGTTTCTTCTATAGTAAGCTGCCGCAAAGTTTGAATAGTTTGTTTTTTATCCCACGGGCATTTCTCACGAAGTTCATCCATAATACCCACCAACCGCATGAATTCCTTTGGCGTATCCATAATTAAATATTTAAAAAAGAAAAGACGATGAATAAAAAGAAAAGGGCCAGAATCACCAAAAAGTGCATAACATTTAATATTATAAATTTGACCAACGTCTTACCTGTGCCTTGCTGGTAATATCTTTTCATAGCCAGGTATTCGTAAACCAGCATATATACTCCAAGTGAGAATGTAATCCAGTTTACAAGGGTAGAAAGTATAGGCGGTAATTGGTGTATAAAAATGATCAGCAGCATGGCGAAAAATAAGAAGACATAAAAATGTATGCTTAATATTAAATGGTCAGCATAATAATATTTACGTCTGAAATAAAGCGCCTTAAGGATTAATGCAAATAATGGCAGGGAAATAAATAAGAGTTGCGGGAATGAGTGCTGTACCTGGGTAATAAATGCTGCTAAAATTTTCACCTGGTCATTATTGTATTTTTTATTGACAGCTATTTCACGATGGATAAGGGTTTTTTCAAACCAATTATGTTTCTTCTTTCCTAAGGCAAGTATGGAGTCATATTCCACCAACGATTTATAATTGTGACTGGTAAGATGTATTCCACCACTCCGCCTGGTACTATCCATATAGTTTTTATACCTGTCCCTTGACATCGGCAGGCCTTTAGTAATTTTTTTGGTAAAGTTTGCAAATTGGGTGCTATCCATTGCATTGATTGCTTTATCAGAAAAACCCTGGATACCGATATCTCTCTCGTCTACATGGAACAATGAAAAGAATGTAAAAAAGAAAATCGCCGAGGTAAATACGTACATCCTTACCGGGTTAAGATAACTCGATCTTCTGCCCAGACGGTATTCCTGGCTGAGAAACCCCGGCTTAACTATAAGCCAACGTAAGGTGCTGAAAAATTTTCCATCATAATGTGTAATATCAGAGAAGAAGTGTGATATAAGATGCCAGGTAGATTCCTGCGTTTGAATATTTTCCTGGCCGCATACCTGGCAATAGCGCCCTGCAACTTCCGCAGTACAATTAAGACAATTCCTTTCTTCGCGTTCCTTTAAGTTACTCAAAGCAGTTTCTTTTGTTAAAAATACCTAAGTTTAGGCGGTTACTTTATAATGGCAATATATACATATTAACTTTGTTGAAATTCAAAATCTTTTCATGGTAAAAATTATAACCTCCCTTTCATTCCTGCTGCTAAGTTCCATTGCAGCAAAGTCTCAATTTTATTTTAAAGACTTCGTGAGCAGCCGGCAGGCAGCTTCTGATATGCAGAAATTCAAAGAAAATAAAATACGGTTAGTTAAGATAAAGAGCTTTGAAGAAGATGGGTCTCCCAGTGATGGTTTTTTCGGTGAACGCAGCCTGGCTAAAGATTATAAAAAATCTGAAATATTTGTGCGTTCAAACGTAACAGGTACTTCCCTGTTGACTACCCTTTTCAATGACCAGGGCAGGTTAAAGCACTCAATTGATAGTTCGGCTATATCTGCCACACATACCACCTATGAATATGACGACCAGGACAGGCTGAAAAAAATTACCACCTCAATGCGTTCGGCTGATGATGATTTTGTAAATGAAATACATGAACAGCACATTTATTTATACGAGGATGAATTCCTGCCGGTCAAAATGATACGTGTAAAAAACCGGGCAGATAGTGTGACAATTCTTTTTTTACATGATGAGAACAATAACATCTCCCTGGAAAAAGACAGTCGCAGCGGAAGCAAATATTATTACTATTATGACGAAAAAAGCCGGTTAACTGATATTGCTCATTCCAATGAATTCAAACCTAAATTACTGGCAGATTACCTTTTTGAATATAATGCGGATGGTACTTTTTCACAAATGACCACTACCGAAGAAGGTGGTAATGATTATTATATCTGGAAATATAAGTATGAGGACGGCTTACGGGTGTCTGAGAAAATTTATTCCAAGGAAAGGCATATGTTAGGTTCCATTCAATATGAATACAAATAATACCTGCATCTTCAGTTGAGGTGACTAGTCCTGAAAAAAGTTGACTGGTTTATAAATGTTGAAGTAAAGGTGAAAAATCACAAGAACCACCAAA
>JBKJUT010000243.1:0-8035 GCA_046590515.1 Ferruginibacter sp. | reverse complement strand
CCTGTACACCTCCGAATGGGTGTGAAGGCCTGTTCCTTACAAAACGTAAAACAGTATCAATTGCATCCAGTACATCAGCACGAACCATACTGATCTCATCAATAATGAGCAGGTCTAATTGTTGTAACACTGCTTTTCGTTCCGAATTCATTCGCAGGTGACTGACGAGGTCATGTGTATCTTTTACACCCGGGCCAGAGGCTTTGTTATTACCAGGTACAAAAGGAGTGAAAGGAAGCTGGAAAAAAGAATGAATGGTAGAGCCGCCCGCATTCATGGCGGCCACACCCGTGGGTGCCACCACGGCACAATTCTTAATCGTGTTTTCGCGGATGTATTTTAAAAAGGTGGTCTTACCTGTGCCTGCCTTACCCGTTAAAAATACAGGGCTGCAGGTCATATTAATAAAATCAGCTGCGAGCTTAAATGGAAGGTTGTCTTCGTCTGTCATATAATTCTGCTTCCAAAAATATTGAATAAAAAGCGTAAGGGCGCTTGCCCTTACGCCGGGTCCACAAGAAAAGCCCTACGATGCCTTGCCACCTACGAGAAGCAAATCGTTCACCTGTACTTCCGTCACATTTTTCTTGACACCCTCTTTGTCGGTGTAGTTCCTGTTAATCAGCTTACCCTCCAGGACTACCTCCGTGCCTTTATTAAGGTACTTTTGAGCCACATCTGCCACCTTACCCCAGGCCACTACATGATGCCATTGGGTTTCGGTCACTTTTTCACCGTTGCTGTTTTGATAGCTTTCATTGGTGGCCACAGAAAAAGTAACCAACTTCTTACCTGAGGCTGTTTCGCGTACTTCGGGATCATGACCAAGATTACCGATCAATTGAACCCTGTTTCTTAATGCATACATACTATGTTGTTTTAATGAATGTGTAACAGGTTTTAATTACTGACTTCACAAAGATGCAGGCCGTAGCTTCCTGTTCCCGGTTATTAAATGTGTAACATCACAAAAAACCAGTTGTAAACGGGTGTTACCAACAAACTACCTATGCCGGGTATTGCGCTGCCGGCTTCCACTGCTTATTTTTATACACATGGAAAAGCTGGAAATAAACGCTCTCACCGGTAACTGCATAACCTGCCAGAAAATATTAAGGGGAAGAACGGATAAGAAATTCTGCAATGATTATTGCCGGAATAATTACAACAACCGGCTGAAAGCCCCTGCCAATAACCTGGTACGTCACATCAATAATGCCCTGGGAAAGAACAGGCGTATACTTGAGAATTATTATAAGGAAGGAAAAGCAGTAAAAATTACTATGGTGGAATTATTACATTGCGGGTTTCAATTCAGTTATTTTACTCACCAGGCCATAAACAAACAGGGACTTACCTGTTTCTTTTGTTACGACTACGGTTACCTGCCACTTAAGAATAATTGTTTCTTTTTACTTAAGAAAGAAAAAATGTCTGCCCATAATTTTCAACTCTTCCTGGCGTGTAAAACCAACAGCTCATTAAGCTGATAATTTAATGAAGCCGGGGAGAGAAAACTTTTCTTCCGGTGTACGCGGAGGTGTGGATGGAAAATCCTCCGCCTGCAATTCTATACGCCGGGTAATATCCTGCAGCGTACTGAACCGTTGCACTATATAAGGTATGGTATCAAGCCCGGAGACAAACTTCAGCAGGTAATTATAAATACCAATGATGGTACCGGCCATAATAGTGGTGCCAAGTATATTCTTTGAAACAAGCAAACTAAAAGCAATAACGAGGATCACCATTACTTCCATGATACCAAAATTCCACGCTTCTTTGTCTGAAATTTTGATCTGCCATTTTCTCAACTTACCATAATGATTTTTGATCAGTTCCTGGTTGCCATCTGAAATAATGTTCACCTGTTTTTCAAGTTCATCGTTTTTAAGTTTTGTCAGGCGTTTCATTTTCTTTCCATAACGGTAACTGATAGCCATAACCGGCACCAAAATAGCCAGGCATACCGCTACAATTGAAGAATCGTAAAAAGATAACAGTATCATACTGCCGATAATATTGTAGAGTGCTTCAACTATGTATGCGAGGTCAAATTCCAGGAAATCTACAAACTCGCGCGACAAAGTTGAGTGTGCGCTTAACCGTGACACATCTTTTTGTTCATATTTGCGGGCAAGAAACTGGGTCACCATTGAAGTATAAATGGCTGAATAGGTCCGGGTATCAAACATATGACGGAAAGTGCCTATTAATAACCAAAGAAAATGAACCGCACACAATTTAATCAGTCCCTCGTAACTTCCTTTTATCAGGTCGTTTACCGCTAAGCCAAGAAAAAACGGCCGCAGCAGCGAGCCCAGCATTTCCAGGGAGAATAGAGAATAAGTAAGCGCCAGCCGGTAACGATGCTGTTGCATGATTGTTTTTAAGATCTGAAGCCTTGACATAAAGATTCCCTCAATTTTATTGAATAACTGGTTGATCGCCGGGGAGCGATAGAATTTAACAGGTTTGTAAGACCGGGGAAATAAGGACGGGTTTAGTGCTGTTTAATTTCCCTGTGGGTAACAGAGTTTCCTGGAGTTCCTTTTATAAGTCCCCTGCAGCCGGGTTGACCGCATTGGCAATTAAAAGATTCCATGTGTTGGTCTAAAAACGATGAATAGTCGAGGGTTAGTTCTTCACCTTTTTTGATGGCCTGGAGAGCCACTACATTCAGCCCTTTATAAACAGTATTGGGTTGGCAACTATGATTCTGCGGCGCCCATTCCGATGGATTATTATCCCACAGCAAAAATAATTCATTACTGAGGGGATATGCGTATTTCCGGAAAATTTCTTTTTCACTCACATCCCAGTTACTTTCTATATAGGAAAGCGTAGCCATACGTTGGGCCTTTTCTTCACCTCTAAAAATTACTTCATTGATTTTCAGGTCTTTATTAGCATGAATACCGAATCCTGCAATGGCATTACCTTGCATCGTATACTTTTTCTGACGCTTTAAATGCCGCCTGGTTCCTTCTTCGATTATCTGTTTAAGGAACACCGAAGGCGCTGTATTATTAATTTTTAGTATATAATCAGCCGATCCTTCATATCCATCTGTATAAAAAACCGAGCAGGTAAAATTGATTTCAAGGAAAAAAAGCTCATTGGCGCCATTCAAACGGAAATCGAGCCTGGCATAACCAACACCGCCGAAACCTTTAAATATTTGACGGGCAGCATCCTTCAACCGTTGATTAAGTATTGGGTCATCTACTTTTACATTTGATTCGGGGTGCAGTTCTGATGTTTTAAGTGAATAGGTCTTAAAGCTTTTACCCTTGGGGAAAATGTATTCTACCGGTTCATAAAGAATTACATCTTTATCATTACCAGGGTCGGCCAGCAACATCACGGTAAATTCACGGCCCATTACATACTCCTCTACCAGTAATGGCCCATACTCGTTGATGATAGAGGCGGCCTTATCAAGCGCCCCGGCTTCGCAGGTTACCAGTGAATTTTCATCAATACCCAGGCTATCTCCCGCTTTAAGCGGCTTAATAAATAATGGATAATTTAAGGCACTGCAAAAACCTGGAATATCAGACACATTTTCAATGATACAAAAAGCCGGGGTCAATACCTGTTGGGTATATGCCACGTATTTCATGAGATCTTTCGGCGGGTCGTACAACACTGAGGTGGGGCCGGTAAAAGGCAGGTTCAGTAATTCCAGGAAATAGATTACATCAATAGAAGGCACTTCCCATTCCAGGTAGCCTTCACACAGGTTCACAAAGATGTCGTATTTCTTTTTGGCCAGTTGCTTCAACTGGTTGTAGGTAGTGAGTTTGTTCAGGAAAACATGGTCTACTTCGCAGCCGGGCAATAAAGCAGAAAGGTTGCGTGGCGGATCATAATTTTTGTAATCCACGGAAGTGGTGGAATAATCAGGCTGCAACACACATACTTTCATACAATAATTTTTAAGCCCTGGCCTTGTTACGGGCAGGAACAAAAATGGGTTTTTTGATTGCAGATCTGACAAAGGCATCATTCAGAATTTCCATCACCAGGCCGGCAAATGTGTTGCCCCCGAGCCGAAGGATAGCGCCGATAGATGTAAAATTTTCATCCTCGCTGATACCGCATTGCGCATTTACCTCCAGCACGAATAGTTCACCTGTAGCCGCATTTTGCCTGAGATCTACCCGGGTATATCCCCGTCCTTTGCAGGCGCAATACGCCTCCCAGCTTAATTTTTTTATTTGAGGAATTAACCCAGGATCCGGCAAGCGGTACTCATAAAAATTTTCTTCTCCCGGCATGGCGGTCTCATCTTCATAAATTTCCCACAACCTGTCAAAAGAAAGAAATTGTTCTTTTTCCGGAAGTGAGGGATGGAATACGCGTTGCACAGGAGTATGAATGACTGCTTTCTTCGGATGATTGTATGAGCCGGTGATCAGGGTCGTAAATTCAGGGCCGGTGATAAATTTTTCCGCCACCAATCCATCTACAGTCAGGTTCCAGCCACGGTATCCACTAAACATTTCGTCTACCACCTGCCGTAATTCTTCGTTTGTCTCCACCACGTTTCTCGTACCTACTCCCATACTGCCTCCTGATACCGCAGGTTTTACTATAACAGGAGTGCCTATTCGCTTTAACAGGTCGCCCTCTGTGTCTTTTTCCAGGATTGCTTCCCAGGGTGCATTGGCCACACCTGCCAGGTCAAATGCCTGCTTCATCGGGATCTTGGAAGTTGTGATGTGGTAAAAATATTCATCAGCCCCGGTGTAAACAAGTTCCTTTTCTGCCAGTAACTGTACCACAGAAATGCCCGGGGTACCATTCACCTCGTCGCCATCACAAAGATTCAGTACTACCGGAAAATGGTCGCCACTATTTTTTTCAGCTTCAATTTTTTCAATGACTGCCCTATAATCTGTTACACTCACGGGTTGCCATACCCATTCTATGCCGAGTTCAGCAAACACACGGGTGTATTCAACTATACTTTGGGAGAAGTCGTAGAAATATTCAATATTCTCGTCGGGGTTTGTGATGCCGGGAGCCAATACCCACACTTTTAATTTGCGTGAGTTAAGGGCCTTGTATAAAGAAGGGGCTAATATCATAAGCGTTCCAGTTCTTTTCTTATAAAACCGGTAAGTTGGTAGTGATTTACCTGTTCGGGAGTGAGATACCGTGCGCCGCGGATATTTTGTAAACAGTCGCCGCTGCCACAGAAACATACAAAAGGTTGGGACATATCCCATTCAGTGGAAGGATAGAAAAAAGTGAATTCATCCTTTACATTGATATCCTTTAATGCTATGAGGAGCATGGCGTCTGTATCAAAGAATACATTAGGGTCACAACTATGGTTGATGTACTGTATAAATTCCGGGAGTAACGTAATGTGGCGGTCACGGCCGGTTTGAACTGTTAAGTAATCAGGGGTATTCTTTATCTCCCTGGCTTCGAACTGCCGCAACACATCCCCTTTTGAAAAAGGAATGGTGGCATGTAAAGACTTTTGGTTGTTAATTGTGTTATGGCAAATTTCCGCAAATCCATGATTACTGATGATGTGGATACGGGAGCTTGCGAGGGAGTTTGGGCGCATGCAAATAGAGTAGATGTGAATGTGAATGGGTTAATTTCTCAATCTCTATGAAAGATAAAAAGTAAATTATAAACAATACGTAAAAGTGTACCAAAGTTTTCAACAATTATAAAGATACACGGGGTAACAAATCCGGTATTCAAAAAATTGAATGAATGACAAATCCGGGTTTTATAAGTTGGCGCACTTCTTGTCCTTTTACAGGTTCAACTTATTTTATGCATTACCTGAAAAAACGCTTGTTTTTTTTACTGTTACTTCCGCTCGCCGGTTACAGCCAGACAGATACCTTACTTCATAAACTGGACAGCCTTGAAAAAAAAGCAGATAGTGCAGGCTACCAGGTTAACAATATTAATCCAAAGGCCTATAACGAAGCCACAGCTTTAACTGCTCGAAGCTATTTCCAGTTATTGGGCAGTAATATAAAGCAGGAATTTACCAAGCCGTTTCATATGACACATTCGGACCTGGGGAACCTGGCTAAGTTTGCTGTAGTGGAAATAGGGTTAGGATTTGCGGATGAGCCTATCCAGCGGGCAGCCACAGACCTGCGTAATAAAAATCCAAACGTGCACTCTGTGGGAAAGTTCATCAGTAATTTTGGTGGCGCCTATGAAGTGTATACCCATTCGGGATTTGAGTTGTATGACATCTTATTTAAAAGCACAAAAGTTAAGACTACCACCTTACTGGCTACCCAGGCAGTTATAACCGGTGCCCTGGTAGAAAGCGTGATCAAAACCATTTCAGGCAGAACCCGCCCTAATTATTATTCTCCTGACGTAATAGCCAGGCCCACATTTAAAGGGCCGTTTGCCAATACCAGCAAAGATTATAATGGAAAAAGATCTAACAGTTCATTTCCCTCCGGTCATACTACGGTAGCATTTGCAGCCGCTACTGTTTTTGCCGTGGAATACCGTAATAAACCCTACATACCTATAATCGCTTATAGTGCTTCCACCTTAATTGCGTTGAGCAGGATTACAGAAAACAAACATTGGGCTACAGATATAGTAGCCGGTGCGGCGCTCGGTTATCTGACAGGCAGACAAGTAGCGTATAATTACCACCGTTATGCAAAAATTAAAAATCCGCATCCGGGTAATACGCTCTCATTAGACATGCATTACCAGTGGGGTCATATAATGCCCGGTGTCATTTATGCATTCCATAAGAAAACGGCATAGGTCAGGCGCTTAACACCTGGTTTTGTTTTACAGCGAGGTTGGTATGATTTGGCAGATCAATTTCAAACAGTTTATGCATCAGCTTTTTTATGCCGGTAAAGCTGGATGGCTTTTGCAGGTAAAGTGCAGCGCCCTTCTTGTAAGTTTTTTCTACCTGGGCGGGATTAGCCGAAGTGGAATATATCAACACAGGAATATGGCCGTATTTCAACATACTTTTAATTTCTTCCAGGCATTCCAGCCCATTGGCACCCGGCATATTCATATCCAGTAATATCAGGTCAGGAGTATTGGGCTGGGTTTTATCAAGCAGCATAAACATATCGCAGGACTCGGCCATCGATAATTTAACGTGTGGATCTACTTCATGCATCGCTTCCTGGAAAAGATTCCTGTCATCGATATCATCATCCACCAGGAAGATGTGTTTTGGTTTGTTTCTCATTTTAGGGGTTCTTTAGGGTACCTGAAGTTACATAACACATTTAAAATAACAAAGCAATATTGATTGATTATTAGCCTGAATCATTGCTGGGCGAGGCCGAGAGTTGCCATGACATTATATATAAATCAAAATGTAATAGTACGAGGCCTTTATTACCTCTTTATCATGTATAGGAATAATATCCGCACTTCAAAACAGTAATATAGTACTGCTATTATTCTTAAAGAATAGTGGAATGATCTAACTCATAAGCACTGCCGTTTTATAAGGATAGTGAATCCTTTTTACTGCCTGGGCATGAAATCAGCTACAATCATTTTGCGTTTACATTCGGCAGTCTGTACTTAACACGAGTGAATTGGTTTTTACAGAAAATAAAAGCGGAAAAACTGAGTTTGATCTCAATTTTCCCGCTTCTGTGGTGTGGCAAGGGCTGACGTCTTCATTTAAGACAGATATGGACATAATGGGACATTGGCTGGATTTGTATTATTTGGGGGATGCGTTTGAGGTGTGAATTCACCTCGTATGATCTAACTATAAACTTTGCCTCCTTTTTTCTATCTTTTACAAGTTGAGGTCTTCAATTCCATAGTTAATAGCTTTTCAAAAAATTCTTCTAGTTTGACGCCGTAGCGTAATAGAGATTCCATATTTTTTATTTAGAGAGCAAAGGTCGTTGTTAAAACGTTTTCTTTAATTATCGGCCCAGTTAAGCATAAAATCGGATCAAATCGTATCACTACTTGTTATTGTCGTATATTTATCGTATAATTGCGTATCAAATCGTATCACAATAATGTCAAATCA
>JBKJUT010000223.1:0-5948 GCA_046590515.1 Ferruginibacter sp. | reverse complement strand
ACACGCTTATGATATGCGGCACCTTGCTGCTTATGTTCTTCCTGATTAGCTGGAAAATACTACCTCCCCCGCCCCCACCACCTGAACAACTTATAGAAGTAAACCTGGGAAATAATGAAGAAGGTTTTGGAGAAGAACAACCCCTGGTTAAAGGTGAACGTGGCCCCTCCGCTGAAAGCTATGTTAAACCGGTGGCATCCCGCAGCCAGGAGGAAACTGATAAAGTAATACCAGAGGATAATGCGGATAAAGAGGCTGCAGTTGTAAATAAGCCCGAAAAAAAAACTTTAAAAGTGCAACCGCAAAATAACCGGGTTCCCGTGGCCGAAGTTCCAAAACCGCTTAAGCCAAAATTGATTTATACAGGTGCAGGGGCCGGCACCGGCAACAATCCAACCGAAGACAATGGTTATAGAAGCCAGGGCAATAAGCCAGGGGGCAAAGGTGACGCAGGAGATCCTAATGGTGATAAAGATTCTTATGGGAATTCACCGGGTGGACAGGTTGGTGGACGCAAGGTCATCCGCAATGTAAACCTGGGACGTAACTATTCATTTACCGGCGACCTGCCTAAGGCCACTATCTATGCAATTATCCGTATCAGTGAAAATGGCCGTGGATCATTTACCGGATTTGCTAAAGGTTCTACTAGTACGGATAGCCGCTATGCTACTGATATTCGTAACCGCCTGCCTAACATTGAATTTCAGAAACCAGACTTTGGCACCATAGTGTCCGTGCAGTTTAATTTCAAACAAAATTAGATTAATGAACTGCCCGTAACGGCATCCTTTTTTACTGCTATCCCCTACCTTTGAGGTATGACATACGAAGAATCTCTCGAATTTCTTTATTCGCAACTTCCAATGTTCAGTCGTATTGGTCCACCTGCCTATAAAGCCAACCTTGACAATATAAAGAGCTTGTGCGAATCACTTGGCAATCCTCATTCAGGACTGACATGTATTCACGTAGCAGGCACAAATGGTAAAGGAAGCACCAGCCATATGCTGGCCGCGGTGTTGCAGGAAGCGGGGTTTAAAACAGGATTGTACACCTCTCCCCATGTAAAAGAATTTGGGGAACGTATCCGGGTAAACGGACAGATGATAGAGCCTTCGTTTGTTATAGATTTTGTTGAAAAGATAATGCCCGCCTTCGACACAATCAAGCCTTCCTTTTTCGAAGTAACTGTGGCTATGGCCTTTTCTTATTTCCGGTTCACTAAAACTGATATTGCTGTTATAGAAACCGGCCTGGGTGGCCGCCTGGATAGTACAAATATTATTACACCTGTTCTGTCCGTAGTAACTAATATCGGGATGGACCATACAGATTTACTGGGAAAAACCCTTGAAGCAATTGCTGGGGAAAAAGCCGGGATCATTAAAAAGAATATACCCGTAGTAATTGGGGAAGTATTACCGGAAACCAAAGAAGTTTTTGTAAATAAATCGATTGAGGAAAATGCTGCCATTCATTTCGCAGAAGAAAATTATATCATAGAATATATTGATCCCGAAGGAGGCCTCTTACTTTGTAATATCAGGAACATTGCGACCAACATTGTAGAAAAATTGCGGCTTGATCTTCCAGGAATATACCAGGCAAAGAATGCACGCACACTTTTATGCTGTATCCAGGTTTTGCGCGAGTCAGGAATACAAATCTCTGAAAGTCATTTACACAAAGGACTGGAGAATGTTAAAGGACTTACCGGGCTGCGTGGCCGCTGGGATGTGATTGGTAAAGAACCTACCGTTATTGTAGATGTGGCGCACAACCGTGAAGGAATCAGGGAGATAAATGAACATCTGCAATCTGCCTTCCCCTCTTCGCACGTTCACTTTATTTTAGGATTTGTAAAAGATAAAGAGATAAAACCCTTATTGGAAATGTTCCCCGTCACCGCATCCTATTACTTTACCAATGCACACATTCCACGGGCATTACTCCACAGTGAATTAAAACAACTTGCTGAAGTGGCAGGATTACAGGGAGAAAGTTATGATGATATAAACCAGGCATTATCCCACGCGAGGCAGGCAGCAGCCAAAGATGATATTATATTTATTTGCGGAAGTTTCTTTATACTCGCAGAATTAGCAGACTAAAGTTTACACAGGATCAGCTTCCAGGAAATTAAATCCGTAAAACAGGCAGAGGGCGTGCATACTCTGGCGTATTTCATTATGACGCAGCATTAACCTTACTTCATCCAGAGGTTTAAGAACCACTTCAATTTCTTCATTGTTGTCCAGTTGCTGATCTGAAATCCTGGTACCACCCGTGGCAAGAAACATGTGTGTAAAATTATTCAGCACGCCGGGATTGGCTGCCGTTACGCCCAGGTAATGTACCGCAGGAAAAGTATATCCTGTTTCTTCAAGCAGTTCACGCAGAATCGCCTGTTGTGGCTGCTCATCAGCATCTATAAAACCCCCGGGCAATTCGAGCAACTCTTCATTTACCGGGTAACGGTATTGCTTAACCATCAGTATTTCATTATCTACAGTAAGTGCCATAGCCACTACGGATGCGGGCAACTCCACTACAAAATAAGGATCGACGATCTTAGAGGATGGTGTTTGATACGCATCTTTTCTGGCGGTAAAATATGGATGCCGGGAAATATATTCTGAAGAAAGTTTTTTAAACGGCACCGGCAGAAATTTAAAGTTTAGGTATCAGTTAAGTCCTTCCCTTTGGCGAAAGGATGTAATATGGGCTATATGGTGACGGCTATGCCAGGCATACATACCAAGCATATACCACAAGGTCATATGGGTTTTGTGCTCGGGATGGTATACCTCCTTCTTAAAATCCTGCTCCGTCATATGTTGCAACACTGCGTTCCAACGGGTATGTAAAGCATGTAATAGTGTGAGAGAGAAATTTACCGGCAGCAGGGAATCATTCAATTCTGCCCAGGCCTTTTCATTATATGTTTTTATGGTGGGTTGTGCTTCTGTCAGGCCCAGTTTAAAACGTATATAAGCGTTCATGTGGCTATCTGCCAGGTGATGTATTACCTGCCTGACTGTCCAACCTCCTTCGCGGTAAGGCATATTAAGGTGTATCTCATCGAGATTGCTTATTGAAAGTTCTGCCTGGGCTGGAAGAGATTGTATGTCGAGCAGCCATTCCCGGCGTTTAACCTCAGAAAATGGCTGCTCTATATACTTACCAATCGGGTATTGTAACGTTTGCATTACTTAGTGGAAGTTGCCTGCTTAACCTCCAATAAATTAATTTCAAAAACAAGTGTTGCTCCCGGTGGTATTGCGGCACCTGCTCCCCTGTCGCCATATGCCAAATCACTTGGGATATATACTTTCCACTTAGAACCTGGAGTCATTAATTGCAGGATTTCTGTCCAGCCCCTGATTACTCCACCAACCGGGAAAGTGGCTGGTTCTCCACGATCATAAGAATTATCAAACTTGGTTCCATCAATTAATGTACCTGCATAATGCACCACCACTGTATCAGCAGCAGTTGGTTTTAGACCATTAGCCGGTCCGGCAGTAATAATTTCATATTGCAAACCATCAGGAAGTGTAATTACACCTGGCCTTTTTTTATTTCCTGTTAAAAATGCCTGTCCTTTTGCTTTTTCACCTGAACTTGCCTTCTGGTCATGTTCTATTTTGGCTTGCTGGAATATCTGTATTTGCTCCTGCAGTTTTGCAGCAGCTACCTCTTCGGAAAACAATGTTTTCCTGTTATTATATGCATCATCCAAAGCTTTTTGTACAAGCTGGGTATTCAATTTACTGATACCCTGCTGCTTCATATTGGAAGCGATATTAAGCCCTACAGCGTAACTAAAGCTATCCAGCAGGTTTTTCATAGGCCCGGCTTTAGGTGCTGCCACCTTAACTGTGGCCTTAACCGGTGATTTCTTCGCTTGCGCATTCACGTTGGTTCCAAGGGAAAGCAATGCAAAAAAACTGACAACTAATTGTTTCATGGTTTTTGTTTAATTAATAAAATTTGAATTGCAAATAAAAGGAACTTTATTCATCCCGCATCTCCCTACCTGTTAAATGTATAAAAACGTCTTCCAGGTTGGCTGCTTTAACCTGCTTTGGCCTTTCAAACCCGCTGGCAACCAGCTCATCAATCATTTTATCAGGTGAATCAAGTTTTATGATACGGCCTTCATCCATGATAGCGATCCGGTCACATAACTGTTCAGCCTCATCCATATAATGCGTGGTAATAATTACGGTAGTACCATTTTTCCGGATATTGCGGATGAGGTCCCAAAGATTCCGCCTGCCCTGTGGATCGAGGCCGGTAGTTGGCTCATCCAGAAAAACGATTTTTGGATTATTAATAAGAGTGGTGGCAATAGAAAATCTTTGTTTCTGGCCCCCGCTTAATTCTTTACTTTTATTTTTCGCCTTATCTGAAAGGTTAACTTTCTGCAATAGTTCCATCGGGTTTACCGGCCGGTTATACAATCCACCAAAAAGATGAATGAGTTCTACCAGGTTCAGGCCGGGATAGAAACCAGAACTTTGTAACTGCACCCCTATTATCTTTTTGATTTCTCCAGGTTGTTTATCCAGGTCGAAACCATCTACTGTTACCGTTCCGCTTGTCTTGCTGCGCAGGGTTTCAATAATTTCAAGTGTGGTTGATTTACCGGCGCCATTAGGCCCCAATAAACCGAATATCTCACCTTCCATTACATCAAAAGATATTCCTTTAACAGCCTGGAAAGTACCATATTTCTTAGCCAGGTCTTTAACAGTTATAATTGTTTTACTCATGAAATAAGTACTTAATATTTATTAACTATTTAATTGAACCTGTATGGGTTTCCAGTTCATCCATCATTTTACTGCTGCCCACGAAGAACGGGGTTCGCTGGTGGAGTTCAGTAGGTTCTATGTCTACAATTCGGCGGACCCCGTCTGTAGCCCTTCCCCCGGCCTTTTCTATAATAAAAGCAAAAGGGTTGCATTCATAAAGCAACCTGAGTTTCCCCTTGGGGCGGTCAGTAGTTCCCGGATACATAAATATTCCACCTTTGATGAGATTACGATGTACATCAGACACCATACTGCCTATGTATCTTTGCGTATATGGCCCTCCGTTGGTTGAATCTTTCTTCTGACAGGCTGTGATATAATTTTTTACTTCTTCGGCATATTGGAAGTAGTTTCCATGATTCACAGAATACAACTTTCCTGATTCGGGACATTTAATATCAGGGTGGCTAAGTGTAAATTCCCCTATTGCCTGGTCGAGCGTAAAACCGTTCACACCCCGCCGGGTAGCGTACACCATCATAGTGGAAGAACCATAGATAATGTAG
The DNA here is from genome assembly GCA_046590515.1 of Ferruginibacter sp. Classification (GTDB taxonomy): domain Bacteria; phylum Bacteroidota; class Bacteroidia; order Chitinophagales; family Chitinophagaceae; genus Ferruginibacter. The sequence continues at coordinate 619 of JBKJUT010000223.1, read as the reverse complement.
CCCGCGGCCACCTGTTTATTTCCCGGCTGTAAAAAATCTTCCTTCGTGGCTGGTTTTCCCAACTCGCTCACCCTGCGGTACACACTGAAAATGGTGCCAATAGACACATTTACATCAATGTTACTGCTGCCATCCAAAGGATCAAAGAGGCAAACATATTTTGATTTGTTGCTTATCTCATCATCAAACACAACTATGTCATCCATTTCTTCGCTGCCGATGCCGGCGCAACTGATACCATGCTGCAAAACACCCATGAACTGGTTGTTCGCAAATATGTCCAGTTTTTTAACTTCTTCTCCCTGCACATTGGTAGTACCATAATCGCCCAGGATATCTACCAGCCCGGCTTTGTTAACTTCCACATGCACTCTTTTTGCTGCCAGCCCCATATCTCTCAATAAGCCTGATAATTCCCCTGTTGCCTGGGGAAAGTCACGCATTTGCTGGATGGTAAATTCATCCAGCGTTTGTATTACCCTGTTAATAGCCATAAAACAATTTCCGGTTTACAGTTTACGAAGTTAGATTTGCTGTCAAATGTAATTATTATTACGTGGACTCACCAATTGTATGCCTCGGCTATGGGTGATTTTAACCATAACCGGCCAATCATAGT
>JBKJUT010000192.1:0-18638 GCA_046590515.1 Ferruginibacter sp. | reverse complement strand
CACCAAGTTGCGTGAATGCCAGGAAATGGAAGAAAATAATATTCCATGTCTGCCTAAACATTTCAGTGCCGCACATCTACTAATTTCCTTTTGTATAAACCAGAAAGCGAGGCACTGAAATGTTTAGGCAGACATGGAATATTATTTTCTTCCATTTCCTGGCATTCACGCAACTTGGTGATCATTTGCCGGGTAAGGGGGCGGATAGATTCTTTCGTTTTCAAAGTCATGTGTTTAAAGAGTAATAATTTGCTCAACGCTACGGCGTATGTATATAAAAGCAGATACTATACCGAAAGACGGGAAACCCCAATGCGGGAACCACACAGGATTAAAATCCCGGTGCGGCACTTTATAAAAAAGTTTCCTCCGGCCCGATCCCGTTACATTCAGTGTATTATAGATCGTAAAATTGCGGCAGGCTGCAACCTTTGAAATTCATAGTTTTATGTGAGGAAAAAATGGAACCGACTTACTCTGGCCTTGCAAGGCAATAGTTCCCGTAGTCGGCTCTTTAGGATTGTGTGACTAAAACCTTAACCCGTAACCGCTAAATTATTATTCCATACTTTTTTTTCTGAGCTCCTGCATAAAAGCCAAACCTTTTTGGCGGGCGAAGTTTATGTTGATTTGTGGAATTTTATCCATGTCGGGGAAAAGCCCCGCAGCTTTGGTGATGCTGGCTTCGCGCAGCAGGTGCAGCATAGGATGTGGAGACCGGTTGGTATAATTTGCCGGGTCATTACTGTCGGTACCGGCAAAGCAATATTCCGGATGGAAGCTTGCCAGTTGAAAAATTCCTTCGTAATTCCATTTAAGGAGGAAGTGTTCGCATAGGCCTAACAGTTGGAGATAATCCTGGAAAGAATCAAAACTTCCATGAAGAACCAGGAAGGAGGTTTCGATATCCGGATTGTCTACCATTTTTATCATCAGTTCTTCCAGGCCGGCAACAACTGCTGCATCGTCAGGGTTTTCCAAAACCTTGAAATGGATCGAATCACGGAGTACTTCCCTGCCGGCAAACGGGCAAAAGTTACAGCCCACCACCACGTCATTGATCCATAATTTTGTCTGGCTTATAATATTATCTTTCATTGCGGTGCTTATCATTTTTGTGAAAGACGAATGAAAAGATCCTCTACCTTCTTCCGGGCCCAGGGTGTTTTTCTTAAAAAAGTAAGGCTTGAATTGATGCTGGGGTCTTTTTGAAAACAATTGATCCGGATCATACTACCCAATTTTTCAAATCCATATTCATTTACCAAAGCCTGTAAAATATACGCTAAAGTTTTACCATGAAGAGGGTCCCCGCTACTCAACTGTTCCATTGCCGGTAAAATTAATGATACAGGGCGATAAATAATTTGTATTTTTTACTCCATCCATCACTATAAAAAATGTAATATGGAAATGAAACATGCAATCAGTTGGTTTGAAATACCCGCAACTGACCTTGAACGGGCAACCCACTTCTACCAAACCATTTTTGGAGTTACCCTGTTACCCATGGACATGGAAAATATACGAATGCGCATCTTTCCTGTAACAGATAACATGGTAGGCATCAGCGGCGCGATTGTGGACAGCGGCGGTTTTCATAAGCCTTCCGCAACCGATGGTCCATTAATATACCTGAACGGAAATCCTGAAGTGCAATGGTTGCTTGATAGGGTGGAAGCTGCAGGGGGAACTATTATGGTACCAAAAACCCAGATCTCGGAGGAACATGGATATATGGCTGTAATTATAGATACCGAAGGTAACAGGATCGGCCTGCATGCGGTATAAGGTTAAATATGCAACTTCATTATCGCATCCTTCTGCAGGTCTTTGCCGAGTTGAAAAAAGTGATGCCCTGCCGCCTTGAATCCCATTTTCTCATAGAAGTGGATGGCCTTGCTGTTTTGCTCCCATACACCAAGCCAGATATATTCGAAATGGTTTGCCCTGGCTATTTCTACAGCTTTTTCTAATAATAAACGTCCATACCCTTTGCCCTGGCTATTATGCTTTACATATATACGGGCGATCTCCAGTGCCTTTTCTGGGGTCGTATCCAGTATTGGTTTGTGCAGATTGATTTTAATATATCCTGCCGGATCGCCATTTCCTATAAAATAAATCTCCGTTTGCGGATCTTTTAATTCTTCTGTGATACGGGATAAAGAAAAATTTTCGTGGATGTAAAGTTGCATATCCGCTTCAGCATTATACGCTGCATAGGTATGAGAAAATGTGTCAACAGACAAGGATTGCAAAACGGCTGCATCCATCACCTGGGCTTGCCGGATATTAGCTTTTGAATCCATCAGGAATGTTTCCTTAAATGTACAACTACAGGGAAAAAAAAATTCCAAAAAAATGTTTTGGAATTTTTATAGAGTTTCATGCGTCCTGGCTCGCAAGAGCCTTTATTTCATCGTGAGATACTTTAAGCACCTGTTTCTGTTCACTTATCATATCACGGATGTAACCCGGTAATTTATCTTCTTTCAATGCCATCTCATATGCTTTCTGGGCAGCATCTTCACCGAAATGGCAATTAGAAAGCACGGCATGCCTGTTATGACCGGTAAATACTGCTTTTACATCCATCCAGGCCCGGTAAATCTTCCCGCTGTTTGTAGTCCCCATTTCAATGGTACCACCCAGCACCTGTATTTCACTGCCCAGGTCCATTTTTGCCTGGCGACTTTCATCGATCATATTCAAGAACAGCACACGGAGGTCTTCATCTTCATCTTTGAGTTCGCGAAGGGCCTTCTCATAACCCGCAACCCTGTCATTGTTTATTTCAACCAGGTCGTTCAGAATTTCTATGGTCTCTTTATTTTCCATGATTTTATTTTTTATGATTATAATATTCACGGGTACAGGTGCAAAATTATTGCCATTGTTAAAGAATGGTCGTACAGTTCACCCCGAATACTTCAGATGAACCGGCTTATGATAAAATCTTAACGGGAAAGCGCAACCCGCAGGGATTATAAACCCCGGCCTTAATGTAAGGATCCAATCAAAAAATAGCTTTACTTATAGAATCAGGTAAGAGATTCTACAAAGCGTATAGTAAATGCACAAAAAAAATCCCGCCCGTATTGGGCAGGATCTTATTAATCACACAAAACTTAGAAACCATCAAAAAACAATCTTCCTGTCAATTGTAACCTTTAAAAAAGGCGCTTCGAGTAATTCATTTCCGCGGGAAACGGCCGGTGCTTCCTGGTAGGGAGCATCACGCAGGTAACTACCCGTAGTAATATTATTTATGGCACTTGCCAGACTTGTCTCATTTACATCACCCCAGTCCTTATCGAGCCCATCCGCCACCTGGGCATTCACGGCAAATCCATTAAAATAATTTCCCTCATTATTGCGGTTGGTAGTCCGGAAAGAAACAGGGAAAATATACCAGTCACCAACAGGAATCGGGAAGAAGCCAACAGGTTTGCCGTGTGTAGTGCTTCCTACCAACCTGACATCCATATAAGGTTTAAGGTTATTGATCAGCAGTTCGCTGGCGGAGGCGGTGCCCCTGCCTACGATGAAATAAATTTTATCCAGGTTAACCCCACCCATTTTCTGGAAATTGGTGGTGCTGTTATTTTGGGTATTCTGGGAATTAAATACCTGTTTCATCATAAGTTGGCCGTTGGCAGAAGATTTAACCAGGTAGTTTGCCAATTTGGATTGAAGGTCCACGTAGCCGCCGCCGTTATACCTAAGGTCAACGATCATGTCAGTAATAGCCTGGCTGGAAAATTTGTTAAACACCCGGGAAAACTCAGATTGTATCTGGCTGGAATTTCCCAGGAAAGAATTAAAGACCAGGTAGCCGATCTTTTTATTATTGATATTGAAAACGGTATCCAGGTAGACCGGCTTATCGTTGTAGTGTGCAGCATTCAATGTATAAGTAACCTGGCTGCCATCGGGACGTTGAAAAGTTACGGCTGTACTGGTAGCATTATAAATATTGGTTATTATAAAATTTGAATTAGAAGTGGTGATGTTTGAGTTACCATTGATCTGTGTGATCCGCCATCCTCTTCTGACACCCTGCAAACCGGCAGGTGAATTAGGTTCGGCCAATCGTACCCGTAAGTCGCCTTCAGCCCTGAAAAATACGGTGATACCAAAATCGCCCGCCGCACCGGCAGTACTGCCGAAAGTAGCTCCTACTCCACCACTCACCTGGTCCCACTCCGTTTTTTTCATAGCAAAACTCCAGCGGTCAACCGCCTGGGGGAAACCCGCTTCTGCGCTAAAAGGACGGATGCCTTCCATTTCCTTGTTCAGGTCGGCATAGCTTCGTGGGTCAAACGATGCGGGAATCTGGTTGTTCCATAAATAAATATCGCGTGCCAATACAAGCGCTGAATCTTTGGCTGCATCTGCCGAAATGGGGTTGCCGCTGCCAGGCGCTGCAGGTGTAGCAGTGGTGGGTGTGGGAGGTGCCACCAAAACATCCTGGCTCTTTTTGCAGGAAGTAAACAGCCCTGTTGCAATGATAGCAAGCAGGAGAATTTTGTTTTTGATGATTGTCATAGCGTGTTTTTTGATGTCACCATAAACGCAAATTTGCGGCAGATAATTGTTAAGGATTTCCATTTAACAAGCTGTTATATACAGCAGTTAACAGCCTCTAATTGCTGAAATGACAATGATGGCGGATACAATACCGGAAGAATATCCGTAATCTATTGAAGAATAGAATTTTGATAAAATAACCAGCACCGGGCAGTAGATAATTATGCCGTCGGAAAATTTTTGAAGGATTATTATTTTGTTTTAGTTAACAGCAATCGGCGGTTTAAAAAATCTTAAGATCTGCTTCGCTGCTGATGTACATAGAAGGAGTTCCACCCAGGTCAATTACCTTTCCTTTCACACAAATCGTTTTTCCCTTTAATACATCCTCAGCCTTATAGCTGAAATTGACGATATCTTCTTTTTTGACGAATACAGTAAAAACCTGGTTGGGGAATGGTTTATCCAGGTTGATAAGCAGGTTACCTGCCCGGCTGAGTCGCGCACCCACCACGGTACCGCAGACGTTGATGACCTCGTTCCGGTTGACAGACTGTTTTGCAATGGAGGTATTAAAATGATTTCGAGGTAACTGCTCCTGGGCCAGGGGTTCCACACCATCATTACTGTTAGGAGGAAACCAGGGTTTTAAATCAACTATCCTTTCCAGTGAGTCTTGTAAAGCCTGAGGTACTTTGTTGTAAAAATCCAGACCGGTTACCTTTTCTACCTCATCAATGCTAACAGCATAGGCAGAAAGAGGACGGGTGATAGTTTCATTGGGCATTAAAAATCCGATGGCATGTTTGTTCAACAGGTCAAGGACTATTTTATAATATCTTTTGGGAACAGGCAGTTTGTTTACACCCCTGGAAATAACAGCCAGCCCATCTTCTAAAACAGGCCCGGTAACCACATATAATTGTGTGCCTGGGTTACGGTAAATATATCCCCTGATTGCATCTTCGAGGTCTCCCCAGCCACCACGGTTGAATTCAGCCACCTGCGGCGACATGTTGGAATAAAAGTAGGATTCGGATAAAGCTTTTTTTGACCAGCGGAAATCGGCTGACGGCGCCAGGTGTCCGCGGTCGTAGCCAAAACCTTCATATAAAAATGTACCATCGGGCTTGGGAGTTTTAAGAAAATAATCCGCCTCGTTGGCCGTACCGCTTTTTACCAGCGAATCGGGACGGAAATCATTTGTACGGAAAACAACCCCGTTCACAATATCAGGTGTAATGATATGAGCTACCCAATGTGCCTGTTTGTATTTTGGTGAGAAGCCTAAGGTGTAAGCACTATGCACCACCAACTCCTCCCCTGCAGCAAGAGCAGGTAACCCGATTTCAAATAACTGCAATTGTACCTGTTGCAGTTTGAGCATCTCCAGTTCTTCGCCCACCCGTGCACGTTGATCGTCAAGTACAGATAACTCCCGGGTTTTAGCCTGGATCCTGTCAGCTACAGGTTGCGCAACACAAAATGAATACGAAAAGAACAGGCAGGCAATGATGGACAATCTCATGTGGTTGGTATAAATTCCTCAAGGGAAGTGATGCAAATAGTTAAAGGTCTTCTTCTGCCGCTTTCTTCAGAATTTCTTTCTCTTCATCGGTAAGAAAATGATAGCCCCGCTGGTTTATTTTATCCAGGATATCATCTACACGCTGTTGGGTGATATTTGAAGTTTTTTCGTAAGGCTTGCGGTTGCCGGTATTGTAGAACATTTTTTCCCGGGCAGAAGGCCTGTTGTTTTTGTGTGGATTGAACAGGTTCATCACCCAGGAGTAAAAGCGGTTCATCCAGACAGATCCATCTTTCCCCTTCCTTAAAAAAACCACAAAAAGGAAACCCGCCAGGGCGCCGGCAAGATGTGATAAGCTGTAGGGGGCGCTGGCGGAAGCCACTCCTGCCAGGTCAATAAATAAATACACAAGCATTAATACCCAGATGGAAATTCCACCACGTATCATGGTAAAAAACTTGTGGTTGGGCGATAAGGCCGTCGTGGCCATAGCTACAGCCATTGTGCCTGCGTTAGCTCCCAGCAGGGCCGCGTGGTCCACGTTTACCCTACTGGCAGGGATCAGGTGGTAAGCTGCAATAAACACAACGCCGCCGGCTACACCTCCATATATGTAAACAGGAATAATCTTATCATTTCCCGTCATCTCCTGTAATACAAAACCAAAAGCCCATAACCATAACATATTACTCAGGATCCGCATCAGGTTATTGCCGGTATCGCTGAACATATAGGTTAATATCGTCCAGGGACGTTCGCTGAATTTGGTAAAACCGGCAGGTAACTCAAACCATTGCACTACCTGGGCGTTGTACACATCAGGCGTTTGCTGGTAAAAGAAATAGGCTACCTGGAGGGTAAGCAGGATAAGAAAAAATATTACGTTAAGTGTGAAAAGCCCGGTAAGCGCATTTCCATCCTGGCCGAGGGGGATACGGAATTTTGGCCTGGACTTACCGTATTCAAAATATCTTTCTGTTTCTCCCATATTATTATAAAATTACCCCCAAGTAATTATAAAAAATACACCAGCCTGGTTAAAGTTTGCCTTAATAATAGGTTTGGGTGGTTTTCTTACTCCAGTACAGGGCTATCAGCAGGCCTGCCAGGGCACCGCCTAAGTGAGCGAAATGTGCCACATTATCGCCCGGAACCCGTGTGACTCCGCCAAATACATCCAATGCAATAATACCCATGATGGCCCATTTTGCCTTCACCGGGAATGGAATGGGCATAATGAAGAGAGTAGAATTCGGGAACAGGTATCCAAAGGCCGCCAGTATCCCCATGATTGCTCCAGATGCACCCACGGTGGCTGACTGGCGCAATATCATCTGGTAACGCGCAGTATCTTCCGGGCTTAATAACGCATGATCTATCGACCACCAATCGAATGTGTAAGAAGCCATCTGCGTGATCGCCGCCACAATGCCACATAAAAAATAAAAAATAAGAAACCGCTTCGGCCCCCAAACCTTTTCTACGGTGCTGCCAAACATCCACAATCCAAACATATTAAAGAGCAGGTGAAAAAATCCTCCATGCATAAACATATGCGTGATTACCTGGTGGGGACGAAAGACTTCTGACTTATAATGATGCAATGCAAAAAGGTCCATTACCCGGTTCGGCTCACTGCTGCCCCCAAAAACCTGTTGGGCAAAATATACGAGCACATTAATAATGATAAGATTTAAAACAACGGGTGAAGTACGTTGAAAACTGTTTCCAAATGCCATTGCACAAAGTTAGTGGTTATAACTATTTTAATTTCAGGAGTACCACACATTCAATGTGGTGTGTGTGTGGGAACATATCAACAGGCTGCACCCGTTCTACAATATATTTCTCACTTAATAACTGTATGTCCCTTGCCTGGGTGGCTGTATTACAACTTACATAAACTATCCGGGGTGCAGCAATCTCCAATAACTTTAACACCAGTTTTTCGTGCATACCTGCCCGTGGTGGATCGGTAATAACTACATCCGGGCGGCCATGTTCTGCAAAAAAAGTATCATCACAGACTTTAATTACATCACCGGCAAAAAAGTGCGCATGTGTTATCTGGTTGAGTTGCGCATTCCGCTGCGCATCTTTAACGGCATCTTCGATTACTTCTACCCCGATTACTTTTTTTGCATCCTTACTCACAAAAATTCCGATGCTGCCGGTACCGCAATACAGGTCGTACACAATTTCGTTGCCGGTCAGTGCAGCGAATTCCCGCGTTACCTGGTACAGCTTTTCGGCCTGCATGGTGTTGGTCTGAAAAAATGATTTTGGACTGATGATGAATTGAAAATCCTCCAGTTTTTCGGTAACATAACCTGGTCCGTAGTAGGTAATAGGCTCCAGGTCATAAATACTGTCGTTCCATTTTGGATTGATAGTATATAGCAAAGTTGTAATAGAAGGCACCATCTGCAAAAGGTGGTCGAGTAAAGCCTTCCGGTCATTTTCGGCTTCATGATTTATCACCAGGTTTACCATCAGTTCGCCGGTAGTGCAATAACGGATAACAATGTTCCGCAGCCACCCTGTATGTTCCCTTATATCGTAATATGCGTAATTATTGGCCAGGGAAAAATCGCGGATGGTATTGCGGATGGTATTATTAACATCATCCATTAACCAGCATTCGGTGATTTCAATCACTTTGTCAAATATCCTGGGCACGTGATAACCCAGGGCTCCGCCGAATGAGGCTCTTTCACCAGGATCTTCGCCCGGGGCAGGCAAGGTTGCTATTTCTTCCGGTAATAAAAACCGCTTATTACTAAATGTAAATTCCAGTTTGTTGCGATAAAATACCGTGTCGTCGCTGCCAATGATAGGTAGAATATCGGGCAGGTCTACTTTACCTATCCGGCGTAAGTTCTGACCTGCTTCCTGTTGTTTATATTCCAGTTGCTTGTGGTACGGCAACATCTGCCATTTACAACCACCGCAAATTCCGAAATGCCGGCAGAATGGTTCCACCCTGTCAGCAGAAAAAGATTTGATACGGGTAACCCGGCCTTCTGCCCAATCTTTCTTGTTTTTTACCAGCAGTACATCTGCTACATCCCCCGGCACTGCGCCCTGGATGAAAATCACTTTGCCATCAAGCCGCGCCAAAGCTTTTCCTTCCGCCGCATAATCTGTCACACTTACATCCAGCAGTTCCTGTTTTTTATTTTTTTTAGCCACGCCAGCAAAATTAATTGATATACCAACACGTTATAATTATATGTGCAAAGTGAATTTATCATTCAGACTGCCTCACCAAGTAAATTAAAATAACATGTGTTTCATTATGACAGGTAATTGATTGATAGAAAGTGCAATGTTAATGATTTGTAATTTTAGCCCGGATGGGGGCTCATTAAAGCCAATAACCAACCATTTTAGATACATTTGTCTTCTTTAGATATGATGAAAAAACTATCCTCTGTTTGCCTGCTGCTGGTACTGTCAGCCACTTCTTTTGCCCAGGAATATAAGATTACCCTGGTAACCCCCAGTTATCATTCTGGTATTGCCTACCTGACTTACCATATGGGCAAGAACCTCAATGTAGAAGATTCGGCAGTAATTGTAAATGGCACCGCGGTATTCTCCGGCAAAAAAACATTGCCAGGTGGAATTTATGCCATCGTTTTTCCAGGTAAAAATCTGAGCGTGGATTTTTTGGTTGATAAAGAGCAGCAGATTAAAATAACCGCTGATACAACACGCTTGCAGGACGTATTGGTAACCGGGTCAAAAGAGAATGACCTCTTCCAGGAATATAAAAAATACGTAGGGGTGAAGGGCGCCCAGTTGCAAAAGGAAAGACAGGATTACAACCAGTCAACCCGCAAAGCCGATTCCCTTAAGCATGAATCTAATTTCACCCGCCTGAATACAGAATTGAATAATTACCGGGAAAACCTGGTTAAGGAGCACGCAACTTCCATGCTGGCTGCATTGCTGGCTGCCATGAAGGAACCACCTTACCCTACTAAAGTGGCGGTTACATTCAGGGATTCAGTGGATAATTATAACTTTTACAAATCCCATTACTGGGATGGTATTACGTTCATGGATGGACGCATAATCAGGACACCCTTCTTTTTACCCCGGCTGGAGCGCTACTACCGGGAAGTTGTATCGCAGGAACCGGACAGCCTTATCAGGGATATTGATTACAAAATGTTGCTGGCGCGAAACGCTCCCGAAATGTACAGGTTCCTCCTGAACTGGCTTACCGATGAATACATAAACCCGAAGTATATGGGACAAGATGCGGTATTTGTACATCTTTTTAATAAATACCACAGCAAAGGGCTGAGCCCCTGGTTAAATGAAAAGCAGATGGAAACCATTACCCGGCGGGCATACATGCAAATGTCGAACCTGATCGGTGAAAAAGCAGCGGACCTGGAGATGATTGATTCTTCAGGTAAGCCCATGCCTCTATATAACCTGGAATCAGAGTATACTGTTGTCATCTTCTGGGACCCTACCTGTGGCCATTGCAAAGAAGAGTTGCCCCGGATAGATTCTATTTACCGCGCCAACTGGAAAGCCAACAAAGTAAAAATTTATGCGGTACTAACGGAAAATCATAAGACCGACTGGGTTAACTATATTAAAGATCACCAGTTGGGTGCCTGGACTCATGTATACCAGACTAAAGAAATGGCAGAGTCTGAAAATGCCGCCCAGAAACCCGGCTTTCGCCAGCTATACGACGTTACCCAAACCCCCATACTTTACCTGCTTGATAAGGACAAACGTATCATTGGTAAAAAGCTGACCTTTTCCCAGCTTAATGATTTGCTGGCTGTAAAGATTAAAAACAGTGTAAAAAAATCATAACCCTGATTGGGCTACCTGGCCGGGTTAGGTCACTATAATAACTGCCACCATTAAACGAAAAATTTCGATGAAAAAATTGTATTTCCTGTTAGCGTTTGCTGCCGCCGGTTGCTCAGTACAGGGGCAGGCCCTCATTACTTATGGTAAATACACTATAGATACCGATGAGTTTCAGCGCGCCTATAATAAAAACAACACACCTGTAGCCAACAGGGAACAGTCGTTGCGGGAATATATAGACCTCTACACCAACTTCAAATTAAAAGTGCAGGCTGCCGGCGAATTACGCCTCGATACCCTTTCCCAGATACAGACAGACATTCTTAATTTCCGCAAGCAGGTGGAAGATAATTATATGAGTGATGAAAAAGGAAGGGAGGAGCTGGTACAGGAGGCGGTAAACCGCAGTTTTAAAGACCTGCACATACTCCATTTTTCTGTTCCCGTTGCTGCCAACGCCTCGCCTGCAGATACCGCCCTGGCATACCAGGCAATAAAGGCAGCTTACGAGGCATTGGAGAAAGGAAATACCAATTATAATTCATTGGTTAATAAAACTGCTGGTGGCGACCTGGTCAGGTTTGGCGACGTAGGTTTTGTTACGGTGTTTTCACTGCCATACAATTACGAGAATATAATTTATTCACTGAGGGCCGGGCAAACCAGTAAACCATACCGTTCAAAGAATGCCTGGCATTTATTTACCCTGGTAGAAGAAAGAAGAAGCAGCGGTAAATGGAAAGTGGCGCAGATATTATTTTCTATTCAACCGGATGCTTCCACACTCCAGAAATCAGAATTGAAGAAACGTGCTGACTCTGTATATACATTGATAGTAAACGGCGCTGATTTTTCTGCTATGGCAAAAAAATTCAGCGAAGACAAACTCACCTATATGATGGGCGGAGAACTGCCTGAATTCAGTACCGGCCGCTATGATTATAATTTTGAAAAAGAAGTATTCAAGCTTAAAGAAGACGGGGATATTACCCGGCCGTTTTTAACCCCGTTTGGTTATCACATTGTAAAACGACTTGGGCATACGCCTGCACCCATTGACAAAACAGATCCTACCCTTCAGTTTGATATGAAACAAAAAGTTTTGAAAGATGCCAGGATTGAAGCCAGCCGAGAAAAACTATCCAGGGAAATTGCCATTAAGGTGGGAATGAAAAAAACCAATCTCGTAAAAGACGCTGACCTGCTGCGATATGCCGACAGTGTTATGAAAAACCCGGTAATTGAAAACACCCTGCGTTTTCCAATAAGTAACAAGACCATCCTCCGTTTCAACAATGGCTCGGCAAAGGCTTCCGACTGGTTAAAATTCGTGGTGGAATACAAAGGAAACTTCAACGATTACAAAGGAGAGTCTAACAAAGAACTTTGGAACAAATACCTCACCTATGCCGGCAATGAATATTACAAAGACCATCTCGAACAATACAACGAAGATTTTAAATACCAGATGAAGGAGTTTAAAGAAGGCAATATGCTTTTCGAGATCATGGAGCGGAATGTATGGGGCAGGGCAAGTTCTGATACGACCGGGTTATATATGCATTACCTCGCTAATAAATCCAAATACGTGTGGCCGGCCAGCGCCGATGTGCTGATTTTTAATAGTACCAACGAAAAAAGTGCGTTGGAAACTTTGGATAAATTAAAAAGCGGGATGAACTGGCACACTGTAGCCGAAGACCCGAACCTTTTTGCCCAGGCAGATAGTGGCCGGTATGAACTGTCGCAGGTTACAGGCCCGGGTTTTGGCGCGGAGGCTGTTGCCAACAGATATTCAGCGGTAGCAAAAAATACAGATGGCACTGCTACTTTTATAAAATACATACACTTTTACCCGGCGGGTCAATTGCGTTCCTTTGAGGAAGCAAAAGGTCTGGTGATAAACGATTATCAAAATGTGCTGGAAGAGCGCTGGGTAGCTGAACTACGAAAAAAATACCCGGTAAAAATTAATGAAACTGCTGTAAAATCGCTTTTAAGGCACTAAATATGTAAAAAGATAACCGCCTTTATTTCAAAGGCCGGCATCTATTCGCTAACCAAAAAACCAAAAATGAAAAAGATCACATTCGTACTTCTGCTGTTGGCATCATTGAATGCACGTTCTCAAAAAACCTATGTGCAGGCAGGGCTGAACCTTGCCAATATCACCACCTCTAATTCCGGGCATACTGAAAAGAACAGGATGCTCCCAACCTTTAATGCAGGGTTACTAACACGGATTAAAACTTCCGGAACGGTGGGTTTTGAAACAGGGTTATTGTTATCAGGCCATGGCTCCAAAGCCGAATCTTTTATCAATTTCGCCGGTGGCCAGCCATACCATGTGACCTCCACCTTTAACCCGCTTTATCTGGAGTTGCCCTTGAACCTGTTATTAAAAGTTCCTACCGATGGCCCTTCTCTATTCTTTAATATCGGCCCATATGTAGCCATGGGGGTGGGTGGAAAATCCAAAACAGTTACTACCGGCGGCTTAGGTGGTACGGTTGAGTCGGAGCGGAAAATTGACTTCTCTAACGATAACCCGTTTACCTCTCAGCAGGAAGATGCCGCTTACAACAAACTAAAGAGGTTCGACTACGGCTTAAACCTGGGAGGTGGCCTGAATCTGAAAGGACTTATCCTCAAAGCTAATTATGGATATGGCCTGGTAAAGATCAGTTCTATGCAAAGCAACAACAGCGAAAATGATAATAATAAATTCCGAACCTTCAGTATCTCTGCAGGTATTCCATTGAGTCATTAAAAAATAAATAAATCAAAAAAGGCTTCCACATCGGAAGCCTTTTTTTTAAAACAATGCTTTTACCACGCTGCTGACAATATGAGGTTTGCCGAGGGTATAATAATGTAATACAGGCACACCGGCCTTTTTCAACTCTTTTGATTGATGAAGTAACCATTCTGTACCAAGTTTCTCCACACTTTCATCAGACTGGCATTTATACATTTCGTTTGATAAGGCAGTGGGCAGGTCAATGTGAAAAGTTTTAGGCAATACTGTCAACTGTTTCTTGGTATACACAGGTTTTAATCCCGGTATGATAGGCACATTAATACCGATGGCACGGCAAGCCTTTACGAAGGAAAAATATTTTTCATTATCAAAGAACATCTGGGTAACGATATAGTCTGCGCCATTATCTACCTTCTGTTTCAGGTATTGCAGGTCGCTGTCCATATTTGGTGCTTCAAAATGTTTTTCCGGGTAACCTGCTACACCTATGCAGAATTTAGTCTGTGAATTATTCTTCAGGTCCTGTTCAATATATACTCCGGCATTCAGGTTACATACCTGCTTTAAAAGGTCGCTGGCATATTTGTGACCACCCGGCTCGGGTTCAAAACTGGTTTCGTTCTTAGCAGCATCACCTCTTAATACCAAAACATTGTCTATTCCCAGGTAATGCAGGTTGATGAGTGCATCTTCCGTTTCATTGATACCGAAACCTCCGCAGATAAGGTGAGGTACCGTATCTACATTGTATTTATTCATGATGGCGGCGCAAATAGCTTCAGTGCCCGGGCGCTTGCGTACCACTACTTTTTCAAAGGTGCCATCTGCCTTTTTCTTGAACACATGTTCACTGCGGTGATAGGTTACGTTAATAAAAGCCGGCTTAAATTCCATCAGCGGATCCAGGTGCTGGTATAGCGATTGAATGCCCCGACCCTTTAACGGGGGTAGTATTTCAAAAGAAACCAGGGTATCCTTAGCCTGGTTGATATGTTCTATTACTTTCATATGGTATAAATGGGTGTAAAGATATAGCCAAAGGTTTGAAATATAACAGGGGAGAATACCACAGTTTTATTCACTGTTGACATAGCCGGTTCACGGGCCAGGGTAAGGGACCTGCCTGCAGAAAGGGTTTTACCCTATACTTCACTTATTTTTGTAAAAACACAAAAGTGAACCTGACCATCCAGACAAAAGACCTCGTAAAAGTTTATGGCAGCCGCACGGTTGTGAACAAGGTTTCGTTTAATGTATCCCAAGGGGAGATTGTAGGGCTGCTTGGCCCTAACGGCGCGGGCAAAACGACTTCTTTTTACCAGGTGGTAGGGTTGGTGAAGCCGGATAGTGGAGAAGTTTTTCTTAACGACATCAATATTACCGGCCTGCCCATGTATAAAAGAGCCAAGATGGGCATCGGCTACCTGCCACAGGAAGCCAGCGTATTCCGTAAGCTGAGCGTGGAAGATAATATTACCGCGGTACTGGAGATGACCGGGCTTAAGAAAGCAGCGCAGCGTGAAAAGCTGGAGTCGCTGCTTAATGAATTCCGTTTACAGCATGTACGTAAGAATAACGGTGACACCCTGAGCGGTGGCGAAAGGCGGCGTACAGAAATAGCACGGGCCCTGGCGGTTGATCCAAAATTTATCCTGCTGGA
Organism: Ferruginibacter sp.; assembly: GCA_046590515.1. Lineage (GTDB taxonomy): Bacteria > Bacteroidota > Bacteroidia > Chitinophagales > Chitinophagaceae > Ferruginibacter. The sequence continues at coordinate 3,311 of JBKJUT010000192.1, read as the reverse complement.
TGAACCATTCGCGGGCGTAGATCCTATTGCCGTAGAAGATATCCAGGAGATCATTGCACGTTTAAAATACAAAAACATCGGGATACTGATTACCGATCACAATGTAAATGAAACCCTTTCAATCTGCGACCGGGCATACCTGCTGATAGATGGCAGTATTTTTAAACATGGCAGCGCCGAAGATTTGGCCGGTGATGAACAGGTACGGCGTTTATACCTCGGAAAAAATTTCGAGCTTAAAAGAAAGGATTACCTCCATACCGAAGCGCGCATAGAGCCTGGCTTGTAAAACAGATCTGCAGGTCACAGTAATATTTACCGGAAGCTTTTCCCGATAGAAAATCCCAGAAAAGGAAAAAAATCATTATGGTTGAGTACCGGTGATACACTGAACCGGTACATTAAATTTTTCCTGGTAAGCCTCCTGTATGCTACACCTGGGATATAGTTCCAGTAATCTGTTTGCAAATAGGGATCTTTATGGTCTACTATAGCATACAATGCCACATCCGCTTTTGAGTAGGTGGCACCAAATCCAAGGTCTAGAAAAGAATGGGCATTGTGCAGTTTAATTAAATATCTTATTCCAAAAGGAATGGTCAGGTAAGAAGGGTTAACTCCATAAATTCCCGTGCCGGCATGAAAAAGAAGCGGGATGCTTTTAAGTAATTGCCTTTCGTAATTTACTGAAGTAAAGAGGCTATTTCCACCCAGTTCAACATATATTGAATTTAGATTTGATTTCGATTGCCCGCTCACGTGTGGTAAGGAAAATAGAAAGCTTCCAAGCAATAGAGCGGTATAAAAAAAACTTTTTGTCATATCTATTTTCATTTTATAGGCACTGTGATATATAGTATTGCTGCATATTGACCACAAATGCCATGTAATTTTGTATTTTGCCTCCAATGAAGCTGTTGTCTCCTGCAATATCAAAACTGGCCCGCCTGCGTTTATGGCGGATCCAAAACTGGGTAAATCATCCTGTTGATTCGCAACGGGAAACCTTGCAACACCTTGTTACTTCTGCCCAATACACAGAATTCGGAAAGAAACATAATTTTTCAAATCTCTTTTCCATAAAGGAATTCAAACAGAACGTACCTATCCAGGAATATGATGATGTACGTCCGTATATCCAGCGGATGATGGAAGGTGAGGATAATGTATTGTGGAATTCACCGGTGAAATGGTTTGCAAAAAGCAGCGGTACTACCAGCGATAAAAGCAAATTTATACCTGTGAGTGAAGAGATCCTGGAAGACAATCACTTCCAGGCCAGTAAGGATGTACTCACTACTTACTATATGCATTTTCCGGCGAGTGACCTGCTTACGGGTAAGGGACTGGTAGTCGGAGGCTCTCACCAGGTAAGCAAAATCAATGAAGAAATTCAGTGCGGTGACCTGAGTGCGGTACTCATGCAGAACACGCCATTCTGGGGTCAATGGATCCGGACACCTGAACTTAGTATAGCCTTGCTGGATGAATGGGAAAGCAAAATCGAAATGCTGGCCCAGTCTACGGCCGAAGAGAATGTAACCTCATTGGCCGGCGTCCCTACCTGGACACTGCTGTTGCTGAAAAGAATATTGGAAATTAAAAATAAAAAGACCATCAAAGAAGTGTGGCCTAACCTGGAGTTATATATAAATGGCGGAGTATCGTTTGTGCCATACCGGGAGCAGTTTGAAGCACTCATGGGTGAGCCAATCAATTACCTGGAAATATATAATGCCAGCGAAGGTTTTTTTGCAGCCCAGCAGAAGCCTGATGATGACGGCATGACCCTGTTCACAGAACATGGTATCTTTTACGAGTTTATGCCGGTAGAAGAACATGGGAAAGAGCAACCTTGTACCATAGGCTTAACCAGGGTGGAACTGGATAAGAATTACGCGATTGTGATCAGCACTTCGGGTGGCCTTTGGCGTTACCTGGTAGGCGATACTATCCGGTTTACCTCTCTCAATCCATACAAGATAAAAGTCAGTGGCCGGTTGAAGCATTACATGAATGCCTTTGGGGAAGAAGTGATCATTGATAACTCAGACAAAGCAATATCCATAGCCGCCCGTAATACCGGTGCTTCTGTGGCAGATTATACGGCCGCCCCGGTGTATTTCACAGAAAACAGTAATGGCGCACACGAATGGCTCATAGAGTTTGAAACCGAACCGGCCGATCTTAATGCCTTTATCTATGAACTTGATGCGGCTCTGAAGAATATCAACAGTGACTACGAAGCCAAACGGTATAAAAATATTGCCCTCAGGATACCGCTGGTGCAATCACTGCCTCCCGGCACTTTTGCCAACTGGCTCCGTTCAAAAAATAAAATGGGAGGCCAGCACAAGGTGCCAAGACTTAGTAATGAAAGAAGCTTTATTGAAGAAATAAAATCAATGCTGGGATAATCATTCTTATGACGGAGCACGTATGTAAAAATTGCCAGAATCATTTTACAGGTAAGTTCTGCAATGCCTGCGGTGAAAAAGTCTATACGGAAAAAGACAGGTCTGTTCTAAAACTCCTGGGCGAAGGTTTCCATTTTCTTACTCATTTTGAAGGCACCTTTTTCAATACATTGAAGGTGATTTTTACAATGCCAGGTAAATTTTCACTTGATTATTGCAACGGTATCCGTAAGAAATATTTTAAGCCTATCAGTTTTTTTTTACTGCTGGTAATCCTGTACCTGTTATTTCCTTATTACCGGATGCTTAACGTAAACATATATACCCATACACATCATGATCTCTATGGATCATATGCCATGCAAAAGTCTATGGAAGTAATGCGGTCAAAACACCTGACTGATCCGCAGTTTACAGAAGCCTTCCATCACGCCGGTGAGAAAACATCAAAATTTCTGCTGTTTATACTTATTCCCGGCATGGCCCTGTTCTCCTGGCTGATGGGATTTAAAAACAGGAAATTTTATTTTGATCATTTTATATTCACCCTGGAAGCCATTTCTTTTTTTATATTATTTGGCGCTTTGCTTCTGCCACTGTTTGATGCTGCATTACGACAAATCTTTTCTGTGTATATTTTTTCGGAAAATGTAATTGGGGCAGTAATAACGACGGTCATAACAACTTACCTGCTGCTGGGCTCCCGGCGCTTCTTCGGTTTCAGGTGGTGGTATAGCGTGCTGTACGCCATCTTATTCTCAATTGTTCTTGTGATGTTTATCAATAATCTTTACAACTTTCTGCTGTTTTTTATATCCCTGTATTTGGTGTAGAACATGATAGACACCTTACATTTGCTATGATAAATATTAATTATGAAATTATTAGAAGGTA
>JBKJUT010000057.1:0-15553 GCA_046590515.1 Ferruginibacter sp. | reverse complement strand
TTTTACGCAAAAGCTTAAAGAGCGGGTCATAAAAGAAATTATAGAACCAACAATAAATGGCCTGCAGCAGGATAAACTGGAATATACAGGTTTCGTTTTCTTTGGCCTGATGATTGCAAGCAACGGCGATCCTAAGGTAATAGAATACAACTGTCGATTGGGAGATCCGGAAACAGAAGTAGTCATTCCCCGTTTGCAAAGTGACCTGGTTACACTATTAAAAGCTGCCGGTTCTAATGGGTTATCTAACCAGGAAGTGGTTATTGACCCACGGTCAGCAGCTACAATTATGGCTGTGAGCGGGGGTTATCCCGGAATGTATGAAAAGGGCAAGGAAATAAACGGTCTTGGAGAAATTCTGGAAGGGTCCCTGCTTTTTCATGCGGGAACCACTACCAGCGAAGGTTCTGTGGTAACCAACGGAGGAAGGGTGTTGGCCAGTAATTCTTTTGGAAGTTCCATCCGGGAGGCAGCAGAACTATCTACCTATGCCATGGAGCAGGTCTATTTTGAAGACATAAATTTCAGGAAAGACATCGGTTATGAATTCAGTGATTCAATGACTGAATAACCTAACTGTGTGGCGTAAACGAAAGTATGGGAAAAGTCAGGATAAACTAAATAAATTAGTATAAGCTTCCTTATCCTTGCTTAAGTGGAAATGAACAGTAATAATCTTTAACCGGAATGTACTAAAATAAATTATTTAGCGTTGTTTAATCCATTATTTTACACCAACTTTGCAAGCATTATAAACGTTCGCAGTATCTTATAAAAAATATGGGCATTTTTAATTTTTTCACTCAGGAAATTGCAATTGACCTCGGTACCGCAAATACCCTGATCATACATAATGATGAAGTTGTGGTGAATGAGCCATCCATTGTAGCTCTGGACCGTAATAACCCCAAAAATTTACTGGCTGTGGGTAAGAAGGCATTGATGATGCACGAAAAAACCCATGAAAGCATCCGCACTGTTCGTCCATTACGCGATGGAGTAATTGCAGATTTTAATGCCGCAGAACTGATGATAAGGGAAATGATCAAAATGATCTATCCAAAAAAACCATTATTCGCGCCAAGCTGGAGGATGATGATCTGTATTCCGAGCAGCATTACCGAGGTGGAAAAGCGCGCGGTGCGAGACAGTGCTGAGCAGGCCGGTGCCAAAGAAGTTTATTTGATTCATGAACCTATGGCTGCCGCCCTGGGTATAGGTATTGATGTGGAAGAGCCGGTGGGTAACATGATTATAGATATTGGCGGGGGAACTACCGGTATTACCGTAATTGCCCTGGCAGGTATCGTATGCGACCAAAGTATCCGTATAGCCGGGGATGAATTTACTGCCGATATTATGGAAGCCTTGCGTCGCTATCATAGTTTATTGATAGGGGAGAGAACTGCTGAACAGATTAAGATCCAGGTGGGCGCTGCTATGAAAGACCTGGAAAATCCACCAGACGACATCCCGGTGAATGGGCGTGATCTTGTGACCGGTATTCCTAAACAGGTAATGGTAAGTTACCAGGAAGTGGCAGAAGCACTCGATAAAAGTATTTTTAAAATAGAAGAAGCCATCCTCAAAGCTTTGGAAACCACACCTCCGGAGCTTGCAGCGGATATTTACCGCCGGGGTTTATACATCACAGGCGGTGGTTCACTTTTGCGCGGGTTAGATAAAAGACTTACTGCTAAAATAAAGTTGCCTGTACATATTGCTGATGATCCCTTAAAAAGTGTCGTAAGAGGAACTGGCATCGCTTTAAAAAATTATGACAGGTATCCTTTTGTTATGCGTTAACGGGTTCTTTCAGAAACCCAATCAACCTCCCAATCCTGCCGGGCTGTTGAACAATCATTCTAAAATTACTGCAGGTGCGTAATATCTTTCTATTCATCCGGCGCTATTTCAATTTCCTACTGTTTTTGATTCTGCAGGTTGTCAGCCTTTATTTCATCATACACACCAGTAAATATCACCAGGCCGCATTTGGTGGTGTCACCAACCAGTTAACCGGCCGTATCAATGAGCGTTACAGCAATATTGATAACTATTTCCAACTAAAAAAAACGAATGATTCTTTGGTTAAAGCCAATGAAAGATTATATAACAGGCTGAGAGAAGATTTTGAAATACCCGATACTCTTTCCCGTGTGGTTGTTGATACACTTAGAATAGATTCATTATTGCAATACCGGAAATTTAATTACTTGAGCGCGAGGGTTGCAGCCAATTCTGTGGTGGCTCAAAATAATTTTATCGTTCTTTCGAGGGGAAGCCGCCAGCAATTTAAGGCAGGCATGGGTGTGATAGATGCCAATAATGCGGTTGTAGGTATCATTACAGAAGTGAGTGATGATTTTTCTGTGGTGATGAGCCTGTTGCATAAAGACAGCCGGATCAGTGCCAAACTTTTAAAAACCGGGCAAACAGGCTCGCTGAGCTGGGATGGAAAAGAACCAAATCTCATTTCTCTTGCGGGAATTTCAAAAGGAGTCAGGTTAAGCAAAGGCGATTCTGTAATTACCAGCGGCTTCAGCACCACCTTTCCAAAAGGAATGATGATTGGCAGGGTTGAAGCCATATACAGCGAACCCAGTTCCAACAGTTACAGGGTAGCCATTCGCACGGCAGCCAATTTCTATGCTCTGCAATATGTATATGCAATTGATAATGTGCAGGCAGAACCTATTAATAAATTACTGGATAAAGTAAAAAAGCAGCAATAATTTTCAAACTGTATGAGCACGTTAGTCAAAAATATTTTACGGTTTGTGTTGTTTATTCTGTTCCAGGTGTATGTTCTCGACAAAGTGCGTTTACACCAGATGGTCACTCCATATTTGTATTTTTTATTTATTCTTTGGCTTCCGTTCAACATGAACCGCAGCCTGCAGATGATTATAGCTTTCCTGCTGGGTTTCGCCCTGGATAGTTTCCGGCATCATCCTGGGTTTCACACAGCAGCCTGTGTACTAGTTGCCTATGTGAGGCCATTCCTTATCAACCTGCTTATTCCACAGGAAGGTTCAGAAACGAATTACGAAGAACCTTCCATAAAAAGCCTGGGTGGAATTGTACCTTATCTCATATATGCCGGAGTTTTAATATTCCTGCATAATGCCTGGTTGTTCCTTCTCGAAGCCTGGCAATTTGGTGATGCCTGGTATTTCCTGGCAAAAACATTATTATCAACTACAGTATCTCTTCTCCTGGTTTTGGTAACGGAAATGATCTTTACCCGCAAACAAAGGTTCAGAACAAACACCGTGTAATTGATAAGTGTATAACTTTGCAATATGCAGGGCAGATGCCTCATACTTTTATCAGAAACCACCTAAAATATTCTCACCGGTGTCAGTATTCAACCAGTCAAGGAAAAACGTATTAAGGCTGATGTTTATAGCGATGTTCCTTATCATCATTGTGAGGCTGTTTATGCTGCAGGTGGTTTCATCTAAATATAAAGTACTGGCAGATGACCAGGGCCTGTTCAGAAAAGTAATCTATCCTGATCGAGGTCTTGTATATGACCGTAATGGCAAATCCATCCTTCAGAATACCATCATTTACGACCTGATGGTAATTCCCCGAAAAATAAAAGGCACAGATACCACCACTTTGTGCGGCATTTTAGGAATAGACACTGCCGAGTTTAAAAAGAGGCTGATCACAGCAATTATTAAAAACAGCCGCGACCGCCCGAGTGTGTTTGAAGCTTTGTTGAGTGAAGAGAAAATGGCCAAGATAAATGAGAACCTGTTTAAGTTTGCCCCAGGTTATTTTCTCCAGGAACGGCCTGTGCGTGATTATCCATTCGATGCCGGGGGCAACATCCTGGGCTATCTCTCTGAAGTAGATACAAATTTTCTAAAACGTCACCCTGATGAAGGTTACCTGGCAGGGGATTATGCGGGCAAAACCGGGCTGGAAAGAACATATGAAAAAGTACTTATGGGCCAACGTGGTATCCAGTTCTGGAAACGGGATAATAAAAACCGTTTGACAGAAAAACTTGAAGGTGGAAAATATGATACCACAGCCATTGCCGGGCAGAATATGTATTCCTCTGTCGACATCAGTTTGCAGGAGTTGGGTGAGAAGTTAATGGAGAATAAACTAGGTTCAATTGTAGCCATAGATCCGAAATCTGGAGGAATATTAGCAATGGTGAGCGCACCTACGTATAAACCCAAATTTTTAACGGGTGCCGATAGACGAAAACACATCAATGAATTAATTCTTAATCCAGCCCTTCCCTTATTGAACCGTTCAGTGAGTGCTTCTTATTCACCTGGTTCTACTTTTAAAACACTCCAGGCACTGGTAGGCCTGCACGAGGGAGTGCTGACTACGGATTTCAGGGTTTCCTGTTCAGGAGCTTTCTATGGCTGCGGCTCCGGTAACCCAATGAAATGCCTTGACTTTGGCACCTTTGATCTGCAAAGTGCGATCACTGTTTCCGATAATACCTATTTCGCCACCGTAATGCAACGTGTAATCAGTAATCCGCTCTATCCAAGCGTGGACAGCAGCCTACGCCGTTGGGATAATTATATGTATGCTTTTGGCCTTGGCCACAAACTGGGTGTAGATGTGCCTTCGGAGAAACGCGGAAATATTCCAACCCCTGAATATTTTGATAAAGTATATGGCAAGGGCAAATGGAATTATTGCAATTTCAGGTCAGTAAGTATCGGGCAAGGTGAAGTGGATGTAACACCAATCCAGGTAGCAAACGAAATGGCCTACATCGCCAACAAAGGATGGTATAAGATTCCCCATCTTATAGACTCAATAGAAGGTGGAGATAATTTTGATCTGTTATCCAGGTTCCAGAAAAAAAATAATGCAATAGATATTCCTGCATCTATATTCGATATTGTACACGAAGGGATGGAAGGAGTGGTAGAACGAGGTACGGGTGGCGGTGCGAAGGTGGCAGGTATAAAGGTCTGTGGTAAAACAGGCACCGTGGAAAACTATTACAGGGGTGTGAAACAACAGAATCATACTTTCTTTTGTGCATTTGCACCCAGGGAAGACCCAAAAATTGCAATCATGTGCGTAGTGGAAAACAGCGGGCGTTTCGGTGGTACATATGCAGCTCCGATTGTAGGACTGATGATAGAAAAATATCTGAAAGATTCTATTACCGATCCGGCTCGTAAAAAAAGAGTGGAAGATCTTTCAAAACTTAATTTGATGCCGCCGAGGATATTCATTGAATTGCGCCGGCAGGATTCCCTGCGACATTCAAAAGATTCAGCCTACCTTATTTCAAAAGGTTACATCAAAATTATAAAAGATACTTTAGGACTGGATGAGGAAGATGAATTCAATGCCCTTGAGAAATTAAAAAAAGATAAAGAAACTTCCAAAGACAAGGATAAACAGGATAAAAAAGAAAAAGACGATAAGAAGTCAGAAGCTATTTTGCAAAATGAAAAACGAAAAACCGGCGTTAAGGACAGCCTGGTTAAACAATAATGATGAACCAAAGAACACCTTCCATTTCAAAAGGAATCGATTGGGTGATGATATGGCTTTATGCCATCCTGGTAATAATAGGCCTGGTAAGTATTTTTTCGGTGGAGTTCAAAGCAAACGATAATTTCCTGCAATCTATGTTCGCACTTAAAAAAAATTATAGCCGGCAGGTCTTATATTTCGGTATTTGTATTGTGCTTGCCACTTTTATATTATTAACGGACAGCAAACTGTTTACAGCTACCCCCAATATATTATACATCATCGGAATTTTATTGATGATAGCTACATTTTTTGTCGGTAAGAATGTCAACGGTTCAAGGAGCTGGATTCCGCTGGGTTTTATCAATCTTCAACCGGTAGAGATCTGTAAAATTTTTACTGCCCTGGCTTTGGCCAAATATCTTTCACTCAATGATACGGATCTTACAAAGACCAGGGTGCAGTTGATTGCAGCAGCTATCTGCTTCACCCCGGTTATATTTTCACTGTTACAAAATGAAACGGGCCTGGCACTAGTATATTTTGCTTTTTTAATTCCTATGTATCGTGAAGGCTTGCCACCCGGCTACCTGATATTTGGAATTTCGTTGGGTGTTTTATTAGTGCTGACCCTGCTTGTACCTCCGACTACATTGATAATCGGATTATCTGTTGTGGCATTGCTAAGTCTCTATTTTTTAAAAAGGAAAATTAAACGTAACAAAGGAATTCTAATGGTAATTATCGGGTTGTGGGGAGTGAGTGTTTTATTTTCCGGGATAGCGGTTCCATTTTTGTTCAAGCATGTGTTTCAAAAATACCAGGCCGACCGGATTTTCAGCATGGTCGGACGCGATAACCCTTTCGCAGATGCTAAAACAGCCAGCCTGGAGACAAATCAAGCTGCACCAAAGAAGGGAAAGGGTGATTCTGAAAATTACAATGTGAAGCAATCTAAAATTGCAATTGGTTCAGGTGGTTTTTTTGGGAAGGGGTTTTTAAAAGGCACCCAAACCCAGGGTGATTTTGTACCTGAACAACATACTGATTTTATCTTTACTTCTCTCGGTGAAAGTTTTGGATTTTTGGGTACATCCATTTTGATGATTCTTTACTTAAGCCTCCTCCTGCGGATCATTTTTTTGGCAGAGAGACAGCGAAGTACATTTAGCCGGGTATATGCCTATTCATTGGCCGGTGTCTTGTTCTTTCACATTGCAATTAATATCGGCATGACCATTGGCCTGGCCCCGGTTATTGGTATAACGTTACCTCTAATGAGTTATGGAGGTTCTTCCCTTCTCACATTTACCATCCTGATTTTTATTCTCATTAAATTAGATGCAGACAGGCAAATGGTACTTAGATAAATATTATGGAAATTCTACCACTCAGTGAAGGAAAATTTACAATCGATCAAACAAAAGTATTCGTTCCTTTTAACAGTGATACTGATGTGATGAAAGACAGGTCACCAGGCAGTCTTCTTGTTGAAATTCAGCCGTTCCTCGTTATCACAAGTACTGATAAAATCATTTTAGATACCGGTCTTGGTTTTAAAAATGAACAGGGACAAATGCAGATACATCAGAATTTATCTGCCCATGGAATCCGCCCTGAAGATATCACGATCGTGCTTTTATCTCATTTACACAAAGACCACGCAGGCGGTATTGCGGACAAAGCGCAACAGAAATTAAGTTTTCCAAATGCTGTGTATTACGTCGCTGAAAAAGAATTGGAATATGCAATTGAAAAAGGAACACCTTCCTACCATATTGAGGATTTTGAAATTTTAAAAGCCAATAACAAGGTAAAATTATTAACAGGTGATAAAGGCACTTTTGGCGATATTTCTTATGTGGTATCTGGAGGTCATTGTCCCTTTCATACGGTTTATTGGATCAAAGACGGGAATGAAATTGTTTTTTTTGGTGGTGATGTGGCGCCTCAATTACAGCAGTTAAAAACCAGGTTCTCTGCCAAGTACGATTTTGATGGAAAGAAAAGTATGGAATTAAGGTCAGAATGGTGGCAAGAGAGCGAAACACAGCACTGGAAATTTTTGTTTTATCACGATATAAAAACTCCTTTATACGCCAGGTGAAAAAAAGGAGGCCTGCCCTAGAAAGAGCTGGCCGTTGCTAACCTATGAAAAACACCTGCCACAAAAATATAAGAAATTAAATAAGATGCAAGGATTATTATAATTTTTCTACAAGTATATGCATGTTGTATCTTAGTCTTTTACCAAATTGACTCCCCTTGAAACATAAAAAAGCCCGTCCAGCTTAGCGGACAGGCTTTAATATACCAACAAAAATATTTTTATTCCCGGTTCATAAATCGTTGTTTCCCGTTGTTTTGACGCATATTTCTTAATCGCTCTACCAGTTTTTTACGGAATTCGGCATCACTGCGAAAGAATGCATTAGTTCTGTCATTTCCCAAAATTTTAGAAAACCTGTCCTGGTAACGCTTTTTAATATTTAACACTGACTGTTGACGGTCCAGTTCTGACATATCCAGTTTCACTCCCCGTATTTCGCTGTCATATTGCGCATGAACAGGCCAGAACTTTTGAGCTTCATCCTCTGTTAACTTAAGTTCCTGCGAAATAAATGCAATATAAAGGGCCTGAATCTTTTGCTCCTTTTTTGCCGGGTTGCCATCTCTTGGTTCCTGGGCAAATGCAATTCCAGACCAGAAAAATGTTAAAATAAGTAATAGTTGTTTCATGAGTAGTATTTAATTTGAAAGGGTGTTCAGGTCTAAATCCTTCAAAATATTATTAAGTGTATTCTCATTTGTAATATAAGCGTCTTCTGAGGGCAGATCTTTTACATCAGTTACAGAAGCAACAAGAGCTGCTTTTACATCCTGCCCGTTATTTTGTAAATAACCAACTATCTCTTCATCTGTAACATTCTGTAGTTCCTGGTCAAAACTACCAGCTTCAATAATCTTTTGCGCCTTACTGTAAACTGAAGCTAATAACGGAGCCGTGGAGACCGTACTTTCGTGTTTGTTAAGTCCTGTAAATAAAGCCAATCCCATAAGGCCACTGATTACTGCAGCCGCAGCATACCGGGCAAAGCTGGTTCTTCGGGGCATGCTGATTACCTTTGCTGTAGCGGGATGTACTTTCTTAAGCGTATTTATTGGAAACTGCACAAAGTAACCTTCGGGTACACTGAAAACATTTTTGTTCCCGATTGCTGCTAATATGCCTGCGTCGGCCTGATCCAGTGATTTAATTTTCAATAAGATATTACCGGCCAGTTGCTCAAAATAGCCATCCGGTACCTGGAAGGATAGGGCGCCAGTACGGGGCAAAGTGGTTTCATGCAGATGATCAATTACGCTTATGCTGAAACCTGTAAAATATCCTTCGGGAACACTGTAAACATTAATACCCTGCAACTCAATGAGGGCAGGGGCTGTTTCTTTTAGTTCATTCAATATGGTTTCAGAATTATTCATGCCTCCTTTGGACGAAAATAGATGTGGATGGTTTAACGGTTAAGTATATATTCCTCCACTTTTTTAGCTGCATGATGATAGCTGGCCTTTAAAGCTCCTTCACTTGTTTCCAAAACCCTGCTCATTTCTTCGTATGGCATTTCATCGTAATACCTTAATGAGAAAACAGTTCTTTGTTTATCAGGCAATTGCTGAATAGCAAGTTGAAGTTTCCATTCAAGTTTGGTCCCATCAAAATGCTTATCTGCCTGTAATTTGTTGGATAAATAATTTTCTTCATCACTAAGAGAAGTAGCTAACCTTTTTTTCCGCTGCTCGATGAATGTGAGACTTTCATTGGTAGCAATCCGGTATAGCCATGTATACAATTGACTGTCTTCCCGGAAATTATCCAGGTTCTTCCAGACTTTGATAAACATATTCTGCATCACATCATTGGCATCATCATGTTCCACTACCATACGACGGATGTGCCAGTATATTTTTTCCTGGTATTTTTTTATAATTGCGGTAAATGCTGCTTCACGGGTAGCTTCCTCTTTGAACCGTCGAAGCAGATCTTTATCGTCTGTTTGCTCTGCCATATAGTAACAAAAGTAAAAAAACCAATCTAAAGACTGGTTTTTAATAAACTGCAAATAGTTAAAGTTATTATGCTTTCCGGGCCATGGCTCTTTCAACAGCCATTACAATATGATCGGCTGTTAAACCATATTTTACCAGTAATTCAGTGGGCTTACCGCTTTCTCCGAAAGTGTCATTGGTGCCAACAAATTCAATCGGAACCGGCCAGTTAGAACCAGCCACATGGGCAATACTATCGCCCAGGCCTCCCAGGATGTTGTGTTCTTCTGCTGTAACAGCACATCCGGTTTTTTTCAGTGAATCTATTACAGCTTTTTCATCCAATGGCTTTATTGTATGCATATTAATCAGGTCTACACCAATGCCGCGTTCTTCCAGGATGCGCGCTGCTTCTACTGCGGTCCAAACCATATGGCCGCAAGCAAAAACAGATACGTCTTTACCTTCTGATAAATGCTGGGCTTTTCCAATTATAAAATCTTCTTCTTTGGTAAATATGGGCCAGACCGGACGGCCAAAACGAAGGTATACGGGGCCTTCATAATCAGCGATTGCCATTGTAGCAGCTTTGGTCTGGTTATAATCTGCCGGCACAATTACGGTCATCCCTGGTAACATACGCATTAAGCCGATATCTTCCAGTATCTGGTGTGTGGCTCCGTCTTCTCCCAGGGTTAAACCTGCATGCGAGGCGCAGATCTTTACATTTTTACCGCTGTAGGCAATACTCTGCCTTATCTGGTCATACACCCGGCCAGTAGAAAAATTAGCAAAGGTAGTGGTGTAAGGAATTTTTCCACCAATAGTTAAGCCCGCAGCAATACCCATCATATTGGCTTCCGCGATACCGCACTGGATAAATCTTTCAGGGAATTCTTTCATAAAGCCATTCAGCTTTAAAGAACCTGCGAGGTCGGCAGTAAGTGCCACTATATTTTCATTTTTGCGGGCCGCTTCCAGGATGCCATCGCCAAAGCCACTTCTTGTATCCTTATTTCCTGTTACCTGAATATCTTTTAGCATAGTTCTATGATTGGTGCGCAAGTTAATGCCAGATGATCAATTTAAAATGGCATTTTTCCCGCCAAAAAGGTTCTGATCCTTCTGTAATTTTTTTTCCCATTCCCAGGCCGTTCTCATCATTTCATCAAGGTCATATTTTGGGTGCCATTTTAAATCCTGAATGGCTTTGTCATTATTGGCATATATCGCTATTACATCGCCGGACCGGCGTGGTGCAAAACTAAATGGAAGGGATGTACCACTTACTTTTTCAAATGTTTTAATAACTTCCAACACGGTATAACCGGTGCCGCTGCCAAGATTAAACACGTCGCAGTTTGTGACATTATGCTTATCTATTAAAAACCGTAACGCCAGAGTATGCGCATGGGCGATATCTGATACATGAATATAATCCCGTAGGCATGTACCATCTTTTGTAGGATAATCTTTTCCAAAAACCTTCATTTCCGGTAATTTACCAATGGCAGTCTGGGTAATTGCGGGAATCAGGTTTGCGGGTTTGCCAATAGGTATCTCCCCGATCCCGATGCTTGGATGGGCTCCCACAGGATTAAAGTATCGCAATAAAACCGCTTTTACATCATTGCTGTTAACCGAAAACTGCACCACCTTTTCTCCCATTTGCTTGGTATAGCCATAGGGAGATTCCGCTTCTTTAAAAGGAGTTTCCTCTGTAACAGGAATGCTATCCGGGTTTCCGTAAACCGTACAGGAGGAGGAAAATACAAAATGTGGAATTTTAAATTCTTCTGCGCATCTTAAAATATTAATCAGGGAATTCATGTTATTATCAAAATACATGAGTGGCTTTTCTACAGATTCGCCTACGGCTTTATATGCTGCAAAGTGGATTATTCCATCTATATCCGGGTTTTCCTGGAATACAGCATATGTATCATCAAAATTGCAAAGGTCAACAGTGTAATTTTTTACTTTAACACCGGTGATAGTTTCTACACCATCCAGGATATGGGCACGGCTCCTTGAATTATTGTCGGCCGATATTACACCAAATCCATTTTGAATCAAATCAACAATGGTATGTGAGCCAATGTAGCCGCAACCCCCGGTAACTAATATTTTTTTCATTCTCTGTGCATTTACGACAGTAAGCCGGATGTATCCCGGTTAGCAGCCAGTTACAAAGAAAACAAAAAATCACGCAAAGATTCGGGTGATTTAAAAAGAGGTCTAATTTTTTTATAGAATAAGTTTCAGCAGGTAATAGCAAATGGTCGCAAAAACAGCACTAACCGGTATGGTTAATATCCAGGCCCAGATCAGGTTAATGGTAACTCCCCACCTGACAGCGCTTAGGCGTTTAACCGCGCCAACTCCCACGATGGCTCCTGTGATGGTGTGCGTAGTGGAAACGGGAATTCCCATCTGCTCAGTCATGAAAAGGGTTAAGGCACCTGAGGTTTCTGCAGCTACACCTTCCAGTGGGGTCACTTTCGTGATCTTGGTTCCCATGGTTTTAATGATCTTCCAGCCACCACTCATAGTTCCTAATGATATGGCAGTATAGCAGGCAAGCGGTATCCAGTTTGGCATATGGCTTACATCCGAAAGTTGACCTTCTGCAACCATGGCTGCTGCGATGATCCCCATTACCTTTTGTGCATCATTTCCGCCGTGACCAATACTAAATATAGCAGAAGAAAGAAGCTGCATTTTTTTAAACATTTTTCCTGTACGTAAAGCACTTGGCTTACGAATGACATCTACATAAAAATAAACCAGGATAAAAAGAAGAGCCATAATTGCAAGGCCATACCTTATATATGAGTTATCTGCTTTTTTAATCTGCTTTTCAACGTCGGCTCTCACATTATACTCATTGATTTTTGTTAAAACCATTGTACGTTGATCTGTTGTCATATTCATTCTGGTTGCCACGCTGTCTGCAATAAGTTCATTTGAGACCGTACCGTATCGTGCAAGTAAAGGTTTTACATTATCAAGCGATTTGGATAAACTATCCGTATAAGGCTTTAAGGATTCATTTTTCTGAGAGATCTTTTTGAGGCTGTCAATATTATATATTTTACCAACCTCATCTTTTAATTTGCTGATTGCAATGTCATTTAACAATCCCTGGTTCATTATCCTTTTAGAAACCTCAGAAGCCCCAAGGTCATTGTAATCAGCTACTATTACCATAGACTTATCCAGGTTGTTTTTTGCTGACAGGTATTTTTCATTTTTTGAAGGATCTTTAGCCGCCTCAATTTTGTACTTATCTACTTTATAAAACTTTACCAGGTTGTCACGCATCTTGGTCTGCTGGAATGAATTAAACATTATCCAGGATAAAACTGTGGCACCTACGATTATACCTATACGTAACATGAAATTCCTGTTTATCGTTACTATGGTGATAAACATAGATATTAGCATACCTATGAGAGGCGCCAGGAATATAAACAGAATGATCTGTATGATCTTTTTATCTTCTACTATCTGGGAAAGTCCTATAAAACCTTTTATATCCCAGGCATGCGCAATAGCTGCACCGGCAAATCCACCAATCAGTGTGTGTGATGAAGAGGAAGGAATGCCATACCACCAGGTAATCAGGTTCCATGTTATAGCAGCCAACAGGCCTGCAAGTATAACCGGCAGGGTAATGAATTCAGATTTTACAGTTTTAGCAATTGTATTGGCAACTGCATGGTCTTTAAATATGAAAAAGGCTACGAAGTTAAAAAATGCAGCCCAGGCAACCGCCTGGAAAGGAGTAAGTACTTTAGTAGAAACTACGGTAGCTATAGAATTGGCAGCATCGTGGAAACCATTAATATAATCAAATACCAATGCCAGGAATATGATTACAAGTAAAAGAGTAGACATAGTATATCTTGTTTAACCGGCGTTGAAAAGTATTAAGCGTATTTGATAATGATACTTTCAATTACATTGGCGGCATCCTCACATTTATCTGTAACAATTTCCATCACCTGGTAAATTTCTCTTTTCTTGATCACTTCTTTGGCATCGGGCTCAGACGCGAATAACCGCTCAATACTCATATCGAATATATCATCACCCTGGTTTTCTATACTGTTGATTGCTACCAATGCATCCGTAATCTGGCGCATGTTTTTCATATTCCGAAGCTCGGTTACCGCTTTATGAACCTGTACGGTGCCCAATGCAATCAGGTCGCCCATTTTCTGAATCCCGATTTCATCCGGGTTGACATGGTAAAAGTTGATTTTTTTTGCAGAAGCATAAATATAATCTGCGATATCATCCAGGGCTGAAGCAAGCGCGTGAATATCTTCCCGGTCAAACGGAGTAATAAAATTCTTTCCCAGTTCTGTAAAAATGTTGTGAGTCAACTCGTCATTTACATGCTCCATATCTTCCAACTCTTTGATCAGTCTTGCACGCACTTCAAAACTGGGTTCATGAACTACTTCTTTCAATTTTTCTCCCATTTTTACTAATTCCTGGGCCACATTTTCAAATAACTGGTAAAATACCCTGTCTTTGGGTAAGAAAATTTTAAGAATGGAATTTAAAGCCATGATAATAAGTTTTACGTAAAATTAGAATTATTAGTGGCCTGTAAGGCAAAATGATATTTGGTAATGATTTAATAACATTAGTCTGCAAAAAGCCGAGTTTTGCTGAATTAAAACTTTGTATTCATGATTAAAAAGCTAATCCTCTTTAGTTGTTTGCTAATCGCATGCCATACTATGATGGCACAGCAGTATCCTGAATTAACGGATACATCCAGAAACCCGGGCAAAGGTCTTTTGGCACTTTATAAAAGATTTGATAAGATAAAAGTTACGGGTTACTTGCAAACTCAATTCCAGTTAGCTTCCGTCAAGGGCCAAAAAGGATATATAGGTGGAGATTTCGCACCTGAAGTTAATAACAGGTTTATGATCAGGCGTGGCAGGGTAAAATTTGATTACATTAATCATGATGAAAAGACCGGCCCCGGAGTGCACATGGTTTTCCAGATTGATGCTACGGAGAGGGGAGTGTTTGTCAGGGATTTATGGGCAAAAATAAATGAAAACAGGTGGAAGATGGTTTCCCTGACCACGGGGATATTTAATCGCCCATTCAGTTATGAATTAAACCTTTCCTCCTCTGACCGCGAAAGTCCAGAGAGGGGAAGAATGAGCCAGATACTGATGAAAACTGAACGGGACATTGGCGCCATGTTATCGATTGAACCATTGGATACAAATCATTTTTTTTATCATTTTAAACTGGATGCAGGATTTTTTAATGGACAGGGACTAACTGCTCCCGCAGATTTTGACAGCCACAAAGATTTCATCACCAGGCTGGCCTTAAAGCCAATTCATATAACTACATCGTGGTTACTCAGTTCAGGAATATCTTACCTTGATGGAGGAATGTTACAAAATACTCCTTACGTTTTCACTACAAATTCGGCCCAGGGTATTAAGACTTTCTTGGTAGACTCTTCCTCTAAAAACAAGGGGGAAATTGCACCGCGGAAATATTATGGAGCCGATATACAATTAAAAAATATCCGGCCCCGGGGGGCAACAGAATTGCGGGCAGAATTTATAGCAGGGAAACAGGTAGGTTCAAAATCAAGTTCTGAAAGTCCTGCCGCACTTTTTCAAGGTCAAGAGGGTCAATATATAAGAGATTTTAACGGTGCCTATTTTTACCTGTTGCACCAATTTGCAACACATCACCAGTTGGGTATAAAATATGACTGGTATGACCCAAATAGTGATGTAACAGGAAAAGATATTGGCGTGGCAGGAAGTAATTTAAATGCGGCTGACATTAAATATTCTACACTTGGCCTGGGTTATATTAATTATATGAATCCAAATGTCAAGTTGGTACTTTGGTATGATCGGGTATCCAATGAAGCCACGAACTTGCCTGGATTTACGGGTGACAAAAAAGATAATGTTTTTACCTGCCGGTTGCAGGTACGGTTTTAAAAAAGTATTTAAGGCCTGCCTACAAT
>JBKJUT010000291.1:0-5521 GCA_046590515.1 Ferruginibacter sp. | reverse complement strand
GATGAGGAAAGTTTACATGCCCCGATTAATTACCTGGAGTTTGGGGTTGCAGATGGATTTTCATTTAACTGGTGAATGACAGAGAATGCCCACACTGATTCCTGCTTTTTCGGTTTTGACACCTTTACCGGTCTTCCCGAAGATTTTGGTCCATACAAAAAAGGGGCTTTTAATACAGGGAATATTCCCATTATTAAAGACCATCGCGGGCAATTTTATAAAGGATTGTTTCAACAGACTCTTCCTGGCTTCCTTTCTGCTTTTAAAAATGACAGGAAAAACGTGATCATGCTGGATGCAGACCTATATTCTTCCACCTTGTTTGCCCTGACTTCTCTTGCTCCTTTTATGAAAAAGGGTGACATTATTTTATTTGATGAATTTGTAGTGCCCACACATGAATTTATGGCATACCAGCATTTTATTGATTCTTATTATATCAAGATGGAATTAATAGGGGTAGCTAATAACTATTATTTTGCAGGATTCAAAATCGGCTGACTTTAACGTGGCTCCGGCTGCGCCTGAAGAGGCAGCCTATTTTAATAACATATCTTTGAAAATTAAGCGGCATTCATGAAAAAAAAGCATTTGGTATTGATCATCGGGTTAGTGATACTGGCGGACCAGGCACTGAAGCTATATATTAAAACTACATTTCCTCTAAACACTTCCCACCATGTAGCCGGGGATTGGTTTCAATTGTATTTTGTAGAGAATCCGGGCATGGCATATGGCTGGAAATTTGGGGGAAACTGGGGTAAGATGGCATTGACCATATTCCGGTTAGGCGCAGTGGTATTTGGTACCTGGTACCTGGGAAAATTACTTCGGCAGCAGTTTGATCCGGCGGATCCGGTTGCAATTCCCCAAAAAGACCGCCACTTGTATAGTAAAGGCTTCATTGTTTGTGCCGCATTGATTTATGCGGGCGCATTGGGTAATCTCATTGATTCCTGTTTTTATGGATTAATATTCGACAAAGGGATGCTCTTCGATCCGGTTATCGGCGACTATACGGGTTACAGCGGCCTTGCTGAAATTTCCAACCACGGCTATGCTTCCTTTTTGCATGGAAATGTGGTTGATATGCTATATTTCCCTATAATAAAAGGACATTTTCCTTCCTGGGTTCCGTTTTGGGGTGGAGAAGATTTCGAATTCTTCCGGCCTATTTTTAACATTGCCGATGCAGCTATCAGTACGGGTGTGATTACTATATTGATGTTTCAAAAACGTTTTTTTAAGCAGCGACCTGAGGTTCAGTCACACACAGTGGAAACCCATGCCCTTGTTGATGATAATACCCAGATCTCTTAATAATTTTCTTTACTTTGTAAAAAATTAAATAAAAATGAATCTTAAAAAAGGATTGCTGCCTCTAATCTGTGCCTGTTTACTTATAGCGGGCTGTCAAAAAGAAATGAGCCTGGAACAGGGCCTGGCCACAGGTACATTGAAAATTGATGGAACAAATAATTGTCTTCCATCCAGTGTTACCGGAATTTATAAAAAAGATTCACTACTTAATACCACTCATTTTATAGAAGTGCAGGTTAATGCGGCTACTTCAGGCACTTATCTGGTACGTACCGATACCATAAATGGATATTCATTTTCGGGCCAGGGAAATATAGGCGCCACGGGGTTAAATACCATTCGGCTGTATGGTAAAGGCAAGCCACTGGCTCCCGGCATAAATACTTTTACAGTTAAGTTTGACAACAGCGTTTGTAAGATAGATGTATCTGTAATTACTGTAGGTCCTCCAGGCACATACACCCTGGGAGGTGCAGGAAGTACCTGTACCGGAGTAGTACAAAATGGAAGTTATATGGTGGGGGTGCCAATGACGGCAGCCAATACGGTAAAAGTGGATGTAACTGTGACTGTGCTTGGTTCATATACACTCACAACTCCTGTAGTGAACGGGATATCCTTCAGTGGTTCAGGAAATTTTAATACAACGGGGGCACAAACAGTAACCCTGACAGCCAGCGGCACTCCAACTGCGGCCGGCACAGTGAATTTTGCCCTGCAGGCAAATACCAGTAACTGTACATTTCCTTTAACAATAAGTGGCGCCCCGGCTCCGGCTGTGTATACACTGGGCGGCGCAGGTAGCGCCTGTACGGGTTTTGTTGCGGCAGGCACTTATACTTCGGGAGTTGCCTTAACCGCTGCAAATACGGTAACCATAAATGTGGTAGTTGCCACAATTGGTGCGTATGCAATTTCTTCCACTCCTGTAAATGGAGTTGTATTTAGTAAGATTGGTATGTTTACCACTGTGGGTCCACAAACGGTAGTTTTAACAGGTTCGGGTACGCCCACTGCTGCGGGTGCAATAAACCATACTGTAAATGCAGCAGTAGGAACCTGTACTTTCTCAATTACATATGCAGGAGGCGGAGCGGCAGCAACTTATACATTAGGTGGTGCCGGTAGTGCCTGTACAGGTTTCGTATCTGCAGGAACTTATACAGCAGGTACTCCTTTAACTGCTTCGAATACAGTAACCATAAACGTGAATGTAACTGCATTAGGTACATATAGCATTTCCACCACTTCTGCCAACGGGGTAGTGTTTAGTAAGTCTGGTAGTTTTACCACTTTAGGTGCACAGACTGTTACATTAACCGGGTCTGGAACCCCGGCTGCGGCAGGTGCCACTAATCATACTGTGAATGGGGCAGTAGGAACCTGCACTTTCTCAATTACCTATGGTGCTGGTGGATCCGCGGCAGCTTATACGCTGGCAGGAGCCCCTGGAACCTGCACCGGCGCAGTATTGGCGGGAGATTATATCATGGGTACAGCCACCTCGGCTGCTAATACCGTTACTTTATCAGTTAACGTAACAACTCTCGGTACATACACTTTATCTACCAATACCGTTAGTGGAGTCAGTTTTACCAAAAGCGGAACATTCACTACAACCGGGGTACAAAATGTGGTACTAACGGCAACGGGCACACCTACAGCAGGAGGAAATCTTACCTTTACGCCGCAATTCGGTGGCTCCAGTTGTACGTTTGTTGTGCCGGTGGACTTCTTTACCTGCACAATCAATGGTGTGAATAAGACTTTTAATACTTTTGCAACTGCAGGCTATCCCATTCCAAATGCCATTGAAATGGATGGTTTTGTGGATGCAGTCTCTTCCGAGGAAATGTACCTGGCTATTGACAGATCAATTGTGGCAGGTGGTACTATCACAGCCACCACATACACAATGGCGGGTTCTGCCGGTGGAACTTATGATTTATATGCGGAGTACGTAGATCCTGCCGGAGCATTTTGGGATCCATCAGATGGTACTGTTGTGGCGGCTGATCCATTTACCATTACCATTACCTCATTGACTGCTACCAGGGTGGCAGGAACTTTCAGCGGTACGGTCCGCAGTAATTCAGGTACTGGTGGAACTACGAAAACAATCACAAACGGGGCGTTTAATTTACCCATTCAATAATTTCAGATAAAAAAAAGGCACTTACAAAAAGTGCCTTTTTTTATTTCCACTTTTTATATCTTTCCAACCATATCTTCCGGTTTTACCCATTCTTCAAATTCTTCACCGGTCAGGTAGCCTAACTTAACGGCCATTTCTTTTAATGTAGTTCCTTCTTTATGTGCTTTCTGGGCTATCTCTGCGGATTTGTAATACCCGATTTTGGGATTAAGCGCTGTAACCAGCATTAATGAATTGTCCAGGTGTTTTTTTATATTTTCTTCAATCGGTTTAATTCCTGCAGCGCATTTATCAGTAAAAGATACACAGCCATCGCCGATCAACCTGGCACTATGCAGGAAGTTGTAGATCATTACCGGCTTAAACACATTTAATTCAAAATGGCCATTGCTGCCTGCTATGCCGATGGTAACATCATTGCCCATTACCTGGGCTGCAATCATAGTTAGCGCTTCACTTTGTGTAGGGTTTACTTTGCCAGGCATAATGGAAGAACCAGGTTCATTATCCGGAATAAAAAGTTCGCCGATTCCACAACGTGGCCCGCTGGCCAAAAGCCTTATATCATTGGCGATTTTCATAAGACTGACTGCTACGGATTTTAACGCCCCATGTGCCGCCACTATGGCATCATGGGCCGCTAATGCTTCAAACTTATTTTCTGCTGTGATGAATGGCAGTCCACTCAATCTGGCAATGTGAGCTGCGACCTTTTCAGAATATCCTTCGGGGGTATTGATACCGGTTCCCACTGCAGTGCCACCCAGGGCCAATTCTGCCAGGTGAGGCAGGCTGTGATGAATCGCTTTTAACCCGTGGTTTAATTGGGAAACATATCCGCTTAATTCCTGCCCCAGGGTGAGTGGAGTGGCATCCATTAAATGAGTTCTTCCAATTTTAACCACCTGCATGTATTGTATGCTTTTTTCAAGCAGGGTATCTCTCAGCCGGGTAATACCGGGAATAGTAATTTTTGTAAGAATAGAATAGGCTGCAATATGCATCGCTGTGGGGAAAGTATCATTGCTCGATTGCGATTTGTTTACATCGTCGTTGGGATGTAAGAATTTTTCCTTGTCAGACAGATTGCCACCATGGAGTACATGACCACGGTATGCGATCACTTCATTCACATTCATATTACTCTGTGTGCCGCTACCGGTTTGCCATACCACCAACGGGAAATATTCATCGAGTTTACCTTCCAGGATTTCATCGCAAACTTTGCCGATAAGGTCACATTTTTCTTCCGTTAAAATTCCGGCATCCCGGTTTGTGAGGGCTGCTCCTTTTTTCAAAACAGCAAAGGCCCTGATAATTTCAACAGGCATCCGGTTAATGTCCTGGGCGATCTTAAAATTGTCTATACTACGCTGTGTCTGCGCACCGTAATAGGCATCCCGGGGCACCTCTACTTCACCCATAGTATCTTTTTCAATCCTGAAATTTTCCATATTATGTATTTGATTCCTGTTGCGAAGATAGGGTTAAAAAAAAATTATTTAACTTGAGGTAACTACATTAATAATCGAAAGCACCTATGAATAATCCATTGCTTCTATTACTGTTACTCATGTTAATTTCATGTAACCAACCTTCGCAATCTGGGGAATACGGTATGACTGATACGGCAGTATTAAGCCAGCCTGTGCCGGAAGTAGTATCTTCTTCTGACCCGGTAAATAAAGTGATTAAGGTATCTGCAGATCAAAGAGATAGTATTGTGTCGTTTGCCGCATCACTAATGGGAACGCCTTATAAATATGGATCTATAGATCCTGCTGTGGGATTTGATTGCTCCGGGTTTATTACTTATGTGTTTAAACATTTCAATATTTCAGTTCCGAGATCTTCAGTAGATTTCACCAATGTAGGTAAAGAAGTGCCTGTTACTTCGGCCAGGCGGGGCGATCTCATTCTTTTTACAGGCACGGATAGTACAGAAAGATTCGTTGGTCACATGGGGATCGTCGAAAGCAATGTGGACAGCCTGAGATTCCTTCATTCTACATCAGGTAAGTGCCACTCCATAAGCTTTACCTGATG
>JBKJUT010000214.1:0-2678 GCA_046590515.1 Ferruginibacter sp. | reverse complement strand
ACATGCACGTAATTCTTCCACTGTTATATAAGAGTGCAGTAATGTTTTTTCATCTGGGACAAATGCTCCATTGATCCTGATATTCCGGCCTACTTCTTCAGCCCGGTCGCGGGTATCCATCATAATTTTTCTCGGACTTAATAATTTGCCTGTTTGCGTAGCAGGGCAGGCTGCAGAACATCTGCCACATTCGGTACAGCTATAGGCATCTAATAAATTTTTCCAGCTTAGATCCTGTACATCTTTTGCGCCGAATTTCATAGGTGCAGCCTCTCCACCAGGTGCCAATTCAGGTTGCATCATATATTTAACCTCGTTTTGTACACCTGGCATATTTTCCATTTCACCCAAGGGCTCCAGCCTGGCATAATAGGCATTGGGAAAGGCCAGAAGTATATGCAGGTGTTTACTATAAGGCAGGTAATTCAGGAAGGCTAATATGCCTGTGATATGTAACCACCAGGCCGACCTTTCAGCAACATGTAGATTTGCCAATGAAAAATTTGAAAACAACTGGACTAAGCCGCCTGAAATAATAAAATCCCCGGTTTGCCTGTAATGAGTATCGCCAGGAGCCTTTAATTGAATGGCACGATCTGTTGAATTCATTAACAGGAACAGGCTCATCAGGATGATCTCCGCAATTAAAATATAGTTAGCATCACTCTTGGGCCAGCCAGTGAGATCGCGGCTTATAAACCTGCGGATCTTTAACAGGTTGCGCCGGGCCAGGAAAATCACGCACACAGCTATGACACCGACTGCCAGCAATTCAAAAAAGTTAATGACCCAGGTATATAATTCTCCCAGGTTGCCCAGGAATAACCGGTGGGTGCCAAGAATGCCATCCAGCACAATTTCCAGCACTTCCACATTTATTATAATGAAGCCGGCATAAATAATAAAATGCATAACGGCAACCAGGGGATTGCGGAACATTTTCTTTTGCCCCAAAGCCAGAAGGAACAGGTTTTTCCAACGTAAACCCGGCTGGTCTGACAGGTTTTCTTCCATACCCAGAAAGATGTTGTTTTTAATCCGGCTGGCATTGCGCGCAAACAGCCACCCGGCAACACCCAGGAGCAACAGGAAAATAATTTGTGAAAGCACCATAATAATCAGTTGGAAAGGCTAAGTTAAACCAAGACAAGGATAAAAAACCCGGCAGGCAATCATAAGTGAAAAAACTTTAAAAGCTAATGGGGATAATCATTTATTTTGCCAGTACTTTTATATATATGACAGATGCGAAATTGATTCTGAATAAAGCGACTGCTCAAAAAAAAATGAGACGTATGGCTTTTGAAGTGGCTGAAAGGAATGCAGGTGCCACAGATTTAATCCTGGTAGGTATCCGTGAGAATGGCAGTGTAATAGCCAGGCTCATCAGCGAATACCTGGAAGAAATTTTCCCGGGAAAAGTTACGGTCACAGACCTTTTCATTAATAAAAAAGATCCGGGAGAAATTAGCTTGAGTGTACCGGTGGACTGCCATAAGAAGATTGTCATCCTGGTAGATGACGTAGCAAACAGCGGCCGCACCATGTTATATGCCTTAAAACCCTTACTGCTTCAAATGCCTGAAAAAATCCAAACACTGGCATTGGTAGAGCGTACGCACAAATTGTTTCCGATTGCGGTTGATTATGTAGGTTCTTCGGTATCCACCACCTTGCACGAAAATATTGTAGTGGAAATTCTGGAAGGAGAAATTGCCGGGGCATGGCTCAGGAGCAGTTCCTAGGCATGGTTTTTTCATTTAATCGGGAAATTTTTATGAGCCAGGCATTTGTAAAAGAAAGTGAAGAACAATGGTTGCATGAAGTACAGCCGACTCTGCAGGCGCTGACCGTATATCTCAGCCGTGAAAATAATGGGATCAGGGTCTACCTCCTGGAATCAGTGTTAGATACAAATAAACGCGAAGTCTATAGCATGAGTAATGGATTGGATTATGTCAAAGACCTGGATGGCAAATGGATGGTGTATTAAAATACTTTTATGAATTTTATTTTAGAGTTGTTTATGAATGCGGCTGTGATCCTTGTGATCTCTAAACTAATGCCCGCCATTGTCATCCGGGATTTTAGAACTGCCATCTCTGTATCCCTTCTTATTGGATTGTTAAATGCTACCGTCGGCTTTTTATTGCGGTTACCCCTTAATCTCCTGACCCTGTTTTTATTGACTTTCTTTGTCAGACTGGTTGTTACTGCGGTAGTAATCAAATGGTCCGCATTTTTCTACAAAGGTTTCCAGGTGAAAAATTTTACTGCGGCATTTGTGCTGGCTTTGGCAATGGCCCTGGCCGGGTATGTGTTTGAAAGATGGGTATTTTAAGTGATAAAGAGATATTTTTTACACAAATCGAAATACTGTCAGGAAATAATTCCCATTGTTACACAATTACCACCCGCCCTTATCTTACCTGTATTACTCTATTAGGGATGGAATTTCCCACTATAGGCCATATTAATATAATTATTTAGAAATTATTTCCCATCCTGGCAGTTTAACATAGGTTAGCTCTACTTATATTTTTTTGGCTGCAGGTTTGTTTTATATGGGTTACTAAAACATTAATTATGGCTTTGATAAATAATCTCAGTAAAAGAAGCAACGCAATTTTTATAGATGAAACCACCAAGCGTAAAATTGAGCGGCATCTATCCGATAT
>JBKJUT010000203.1:0-4305 GCA_046590515.1 Ferruginibacter sp. | reverse complement strand
TAAAATCCAATTTATCCCAGCACACAGCTATCTCTTTATTATGTTGTTTTGATGACCATACAGAAAAAACAGAAGAGATTGCTTTACTGGCATCCGGCTTATTTGATGTGGTAGTAGAGAAAGGACTCACCTTGCTTACTATCCGTCATTATAATGAAACTGTTATAAGCCAGCAGACGGGCGGGCAGAAAATTCTTCTTACGCAGAAGACACCGGAAACTATTCAGATATTAATGAGGAATGAAGGAGATTTAATTTAACACGTATTCACCTTTGCTGTTAACCATGATTACGGGCAATTGCTTTTTCTGTTCGAAGTAATCGAACACGTGTTTGATATTGGCATTGAATTCCTGCAGGTACAGGTTATTCTGGATAGAAGTATTCAGGAAATCTGCGCTTTTTTTCACATTGTATCTTACCGGGAACACATGCACAGGAATAAATTCCTGCCCATTGGCCTTAACATTAGACGCTATAATAAACAACTCTTCAATCGGGCCGTCCTGGATGGCAATACATCCGGTAGACACGCAGTTGCCGTGGATATAAATATTGTTCCCCGGGCGTTGCGCATCACTTAAAATTCTGTCAGAAGCATTGGGATAATTAAGGCCTAAAGACAAATGATAATTACTGTTAGGATTAAATTCATTGATATAATAAAAACCCTCCGGCACCTGGTAATCTCCTTCCATTCTTTTTGGCCCCATACTGCCGCTTTGCATGCAGACTTTATAGGTTTTAAAAAGTTTATAATGTTCTGATGAATCACCTTTTACCCAAACTTCCAATTGTTTATCGTACTTAAACGAACGGACATACATAGATTGGGGAGGCCAGGAAAGATGTTGTTTTTCAAATTGTTTTTTGATGGAGTCTTCCATCCGGTTGAAAACGGCTGAAACTTTATAAGAAGACCGTTGAATATCCGACACAGAATTTTGTGCATTAACTCCTATCGTAGACAATCCCGTAAGTAAAAAAAGCAAGCTTTTTAAAAGCAGTTTTTTCATGTAATTATCGTTGGTATGTAACGCTAAAATTAAAAAATCTTTTTCACCGGGTTTGTTAAATTACTCCCACTTCACCTGCAATTGGGGATAACTGCCATACACAACTTTTTAGAGATTACCGCGCATGTCCTGTTCCCGCTCTAAAGCTTCAAACAACGCTTTAAAATTTCCCTTGCCAAAACTTTTGGCGCCCTTGCGCTGAATGATCTCGAAAAACACTGTGGGCCTGTCTTCCAGGGGCCTGCTGAAAATCTGTAACAGGTAACCTTCTTCATCCTGGTCTATTAATATTCCCAGTTCACGTAGAGGTTCCAGGTCCTCATCAATCTTTCCTACCCGGTCAAGCACATCAGCATAATAACTGTCGGGGATGTTCAGAAATTCGATGCCCCGGCTTTTAAGATCGCGCACAGTAGTTACTATGTCAAGGGTTGCTATAGCTACATGCTGCACGCCGGGTCCATTATAAAAATCGAGGTATTCCTCAACCTGGCTTTTCTTTTTACCTTCTGCTGGCTCGTTGATAGGAAATTTTACATAACCGTTACCGTTACTCATTACCTTACTCATAAGCGCAGAGTATTCAGTGGAAATATCATTATCATCGAACGATAGAATATTTTTAAAGCCCATCACATCTTCATAAAATTTTACCCAGGGATCCATCTGGTTCCAGCCTACATTTCCTACGCAGTGATCTACATATAATAAACCCGTTGGTTTAGGATTATATTCAGATTTCCATTCCCGGAAACCCGGCATAAAAATGCCATTATAATTTTTTCTTTCTATAAACAGGTGAACCGTATCCCCGTAAGTATGAATTCCGCTTACTATTACTTCTCCATTTTCATCATTTAAGGTGAGAGGTTCCAGGTAACTTCTTCCGCCCCGGCGGGTGGTTTCCTGCCAGGCCTGGGTAGCATCGTCCACTTTCAAGGCCAATACCCGTACTCCATCTCCATGTTTGTAAATATGATCAGCTATTTCGTTACCCGGTTTTAACGGTGTGGTAAGCATGAAGGTCAATTTTTCCTGGCGTATTACGTAACTGACTTTATCCATTACACCGGTTTCGGGTCCGGCATATGCAAGTGACTGGAATCCAAATGCCGTTTTATAAAAATGAGCAGCCTGTTTGGCATTACCCACATAAAATTCGACATAATCGGTACCTTGCAGTGGCAGAAAGTCGGTAATATTATCAACAGAAGGACGCATGGTTGAACTAATTGAAGACATGGTAGTAAGATTAAGTATAATGCAAAAAAGGTTATCAGCTGTAAACACGGCACAGGCTTTTGAAAGCCTCCCGGTTATTAAGCAACCGAATCCATGGCCAGGGCTGACATAAGCAAAGAGTAGTTTGCACGATTACAGTAAAAATTGATATGCAGGAATCCAGGGTTCATCTGTAACAAAGATAATAAAACTTGCAGCTACTTCAAGGCATCATTCTATATTTGCGGGATGGTTAAAGCCGGAATATTAGGTGGGGGTCAATTGGGCAGAATGCTTTTGCAGGCAGCCATAAATTACCCGGTGGAAACCTACGTGATGGAAAATGACCCCGGCTGCCCGGCTGCCCACCTTTGTCATCACTTTGTTCAAGGCGATATTACCAATTTCGATGAAGTATATCAATTTGGGAAATCACTGCATGTGCTAACCATCGAGATAGAGAATGTGAATGAAGAAGCTTTGGAAAGACTTGAGGCCGAAGGGGTAGTTATTTTCCCACGCCCGGCAGCCTTAAAAATCATCAAGAATAAGATCAGTCAAAAAAAATTTTATAAAGAAAACCAGGTGCCGACGAGTGATTTTGCGATCACTAACGGTCGCGCTGACCTCACGTCACTGACTGAATATTTACCCGCAGTACATAAACTTGCCACAGGCGGGTATGATGGTCGCGGTGTGCAGGTACTTACACATAAAAATGACCTGCACCTGGGTTTTGAAGAACCGGCAGTGCTTGAAAAGCTGGTAGAAATTAAATCGGAACTTGCTATTATGATAGCGGTAAGCAGTAAATGGGAAACAGCCATTTATCCTGTTGTGGACATGGTATTTGATCCGCAAATGAACCAGTTAAATCACCAGATCAGCCCGGCCGCAGTAGATGAGAATATTATCTGGAAGGCCGAAGCCATAGCCCTTAAAGTAGTAAAAGACCTAAGAAGTCCAGGTATTTTTGCCGTGGAATTATTCGCTGACACATCAGGTAATGTGTATGTAAATGAAACTGCTCCCCGTGTGCATAACAGTGGACATCATTCGATTGAATCCAATTACAGCAGCCAGTTTGATATGATGTGGAGGATAATGCTTGATTATCCCCTGGGCAATACGGAACAGGTGCTGCCTGCAGCCATGGTAAACCTGGTTGGAGAAGAAGGATTTAGCGGCCAGGCCGTATATGAAGGTTTAAAAGAAGTTCTGGCTATGGATAATGTGTTTGTGCATATTTATGGCAAAAAAGAAACCCGCCCCGGACGAAAAATGGGGCATGTGACCATACTCAGTGCTGAAAAACAGGAATTATTGCATAAAGTAAACCAGATCAAGCATCTGCTTTTTGTGAAAAGTAAATAATAATTTATACCAGGATCCAGTACCCCTATTAAAAAATGTGTTTTTGTCCATTATTGATGTCCGAACATTAAATTTGTATGGTGTATAAAATAAACTTTAAAGTCTTGACTTTTCTTATCATTGGGTTCCTGGCTGGTTGTGCCTCAAAGAAAGAAAAAAAAGTAACGAATACGATGGCACCACCGGTTACCCGGGTTGAAGCCTACGTGGTAAAACATACATCTGTATCTGAAAAACTGGAGTTACCTGGAACCCTTCTGGCGAATGAAGTTACCGAGATACATCCCGAAATCGCAGGGAGGCTTACATACCTCAATAGTACAGAAGGCCGCCCGGTGGCAAGGGGCACTTTGATTGCCGGTATTTATGACGGAGACCTTCGCGCCCAGTTAAACAAGTTATCCGTCCAGCTGAAAGTGCAAAATCAAACGGCAAAACGATACGAGGAATTATTGAAGATCAACGGGGTTAGCCAGCAGGAATATGACCTTATTGTACTGCAGTCAAATAATATTAAGGCCGACATGTCCATTGTACAGAGCAACCTGCTTCGTACCCAGGTCAGAGCGCCATTCAATGGAACCCTGGGTTTAAAAATGGTTAGTCCTGGTGCTTACGTAACTCCGCAAACAATCATAACTACACTTCGTCAAACCAGCCAGCTTAAACTTGATTTTACTTTACCGGAAAAATT
>JBKJUT010000137.1:0-5200 GCA_046590515.1 Ferruginibacter sp. | reverse complement strand
GGCCACCCTATTTGGGCAGCCATTTCCTTCTGTTGATTTAAATTATTCTGTGATTGGTGATTCGTCCCCAGTTTCTTCTCCAGAAAAATCTGTTTGAAGATCTTCCCCTTCAACCTTTGCTTGTTCTTCAACTACTGTATCCAATTCTTCTTCTTTTTCATCAAGCTGGGTAATAGCCGCAATTTCATCACCATCATCTACACGGATCAATTTTACACCCTGGGTGGCCCGTCCTTGCTCACTGATCTGGTCTACGGGCATCCGGATGGTTATACCTGATACACAGGTGATCATCAGGTCTTCTTTTTCAGTTACATCCAGCAAACCTACCAGTCCGCCGGTTTTTTCAGTCACACTGATTGTTTTAACACCCTTACCGCCACGGTTCGTAACCCTGTAATTTGCTTCGCCTGTTTCGGGATCGTCAAGGAAAGTTCGCTTCCCATATCCTTTTTCACTAACAACTAATACTGTGCGACTCTTATCTTCTTTAGACACACAGATCATACCTACCACTTCATCATTACTATCGTCCACTTCAATACCATATACACCTATACCACCACGACCTGTTGACCGTACCTTGGTTTCATTAAAGCGGATGGCCCGGCCGCTTTTCACTGCCATCATTATTTCACAATTACCGTCAGTCATACGGGCAGCCAGCAACTGGTCGCCTTCAAGGATGTTTATCGCATTAATACCATTCTGGCGTGGGCGACTGAAATCTTTAAGGTCAGTTTTTTTAATAATGCCTTTTTTGGTACACAGCATGATGTAGTGATTATTCACATATTCAGCATCATCGAAATTCTTAACATCTATGATAGCCCTTACTTTATCATCAGCCGGTATCTGTACCATATTCTGAAGCGCCCGTCCTTTCCCGGTGCGGTCACCTTCCGGTATCTGGTACACTTTAAGCCAGAAACATTTTCCTTTTTCTGTAAAGAACAGTAAAGTATGGTGAGTGGAAGCCACGAACAGATGCTCTATATAATCTTCCTGGCGGGTGGCACTTCCTTTGGCGCCTCTGCCTCCACGCCGTTGCTGCCGGTACTCGGTAGCCGAGGTTCTTTTTATATAACCCAGGTGTGAAATAGTTACCACCACATCTTCTTCTTCAATTAAATCAAGCATGTCGATTTCATTATCGGCATATACGATTTCAGACTTACGTTCATCTCCAAATTTCGCTTTAACTTCCAGTAATTCTGTTTTTATAATATCAAAGCGCATTCCTTCGTTGGCCAGCAATTCTTTTAAACGCTCAATCAACTTCATAATTTCTGCATGCTCTTCACGGATCTTGTCAATCTCCATACCGGTCAGTCTCTGCAATCGCAGTTCCAGTACAGCTTTCGATTGTATTTCGGACATGCCGAAATTAGTCATCAACCCGTCCTGGGCAATTACGGGAGTAGCACTTTCGCGGATCAGTTTTATGACTGCATCCAGGTTGTCAAGCGCAATAATGTAACCTTCCAGGATGTGAGCGCGCTCCTCTGCTTTTTTTAATTCATACTTCGTACGGCGCACTACCACTTCGTGCCTGAATTCAATAAACTCAGAAATGAGGTGTTTCAGGTTTAATATCCGCGGACGCCCTTTTACCAGCGCCACATTGTTTATACCAAATGACGTTTGTAATTCTGAGTACTTGAACAACTGGTTCACGATCACCTGGGCTATCGCATCCTTTTTTAATTCAACTACGATACGGGTACCTTCTTTATTATTGCTCTCGTTATTGACATCACTGATGCCTTCAATTACTTTATCATTTATAAGCTCACCAATCTTCTGGGTCAGCAAGTCGCGGTTAACCTGGTACGGGATCTCGGTAATAACAATTTTTTCCCTACCCCGGCTATCAGCCTCTATGGTGGTTTTGCCACGCAACACTACCCTGCCACGGCCTGTGAGCAAGGCGGCCTTCACTCCTTCATACCCATAAATAATTCCACCGGTAGGAAAATCCGGCGCTTTGACGTATTTAATCAATTCTTCAATATCAATCTCACGGTTATCAATATACGCAATACAGCCATCAACTACTTCACTCAGGTTATGAGGCATCATGTTGGTAGCCATACCTACTGCTATACCACTGCTGCCATTAACCAGTAATTGTGGTATCCGGGTAGGTAATACGGTTGGTTCTTTAAGACTGTCATCAAAATTCAGTTGGTAATCTACTGTGTCTTTGTCGATGTCCTCCATCATGGCTTCCGCCAGTTTTTGCATACGTACTTCGGTATAACGCATAGCTGCCGGTGGATCTCCATCCTGGCTACCGAAGTTACCCTGGCCATCTATGAGCGTATAACGCATAGACCAATCCTGGGCCATCCTTACCATAGTATCGTAAATAGACTTATCACCATGCGGGTGATATTTACCCATCACTTCTCCCACAATACGGGCCGATTTTTTGTAAGGCCTGTTGCTGTAATTAGCCAGTTCGATCATACCAAATAGCACCCTGCGATGCACCGGTTTAAAACCATCCCGCACATCCGGGAGGGCACGTCCTACAATGACACTCATCGAATAATCGATGTAGGATGTCTTCATTTGTTCCTCAATATTTACCGGTATAATTTTCCCCCGGTTATTGAGATTACTGCCTTCAAAGTTTTCGTTATTTTCCATAATGTTTTATAGTCCGCAAAAGTAACCAATTTCACCCGTTTTATTTAATAAAACAAGGCTTTTTGGCCATATATTGTACACATATTTATAAGGGTTGTGGAGAAACTATTTAAAGGGAATAATAACCCGGTTTACAACCTTAATGATTGCCGTTTATTGATCTCCCGGATTGCAAGATCCTGGTTTTTTATAGGAGGAAACTTTAAAATAAATTAAGTTATTGTTCCTGGTTCCTCAATCCTCTCTCCTTTTTTATAACTTGCCTGTTATGAAGCTTACTTCCACGATCGTTTTAATTGGTGCAGGAAAATCCGCCACGGTATTAATTGAGTATTTGTTGGCACAAGCAGAGGACGGAAGAGTGGGTTGGAAAGTGATTATAGCAGATGCCGACAGACAGTTGGCAGAGGAGAAAACTAAAAAAAATCCATTAGCCGAAATTGTGGTAATTGATATCATGGATCCCCTGGCCCGACAGGCGTTGGTAAGCCGTGCTGATGTGGTTATTTCTATGATGCCCCCTGCCCTTCATATCCTGGTGGCACGAGATTGCCTGGCAATGAAGAAACATTTACTGACAGCCTCCTATGCCGATGAAGAAATAAAACTACTTGATGAAGCCATACTGGAGAACGACTTACTTTTCCTGTATGAAATGGGACTCGACCCTGGTATAGATCATATGAGCGCTATGCAAATCCTGGATGGAATAAAGATGTCTGGAGGAAATGTTACCTCTTTTAAAAGTCATTGCGGTGGCCTGGTAGCTCCGGAAAGTGATGACAATCCCTGGCATTACAAAATAACATGGAACCCGCGAAATGTAGTACTGGCAGGAAAATCCGGTGCAGAATATAAAATGGATGGTAAACTGGTTCGGGAAAATTATGAAGAATTATTTAATCCTTCCCGGCTGGTAGATCTGGCCCAGGAAGGACTGACTCTCAGCTATTACCCTAACCGTGACAGTTATTCATATATTAATCTGTATGGCCTGGAGTGTGCGGATACTTTTATCCGCACTACTTTAAGATACCCTGATTTTATGTATGGATGGAAAAACATGGTTGATCTTAAATTTACCAGTGAAGAAAAGAGTTACGATTCCACCAATAAAACCCTACAGGACTTTTTTCGTGATCACCTGGAAAAAAATGGTTTCGGGGAATGGCTGCAGCAAATGCTGAAAACTCGTTATGATGATACCAAAGAATTGCTGGATAACCTGATGAAAATGATGGAAGCAGAAGAAGCTGCGGCTAAAGTTGGTGAAGAAATTCCGGATGAGTTCCTTATGGTAGATGAAACCGGGGATCTTAAAAAGATTGAAATTGATAAAATTAAAAATTTTGCCGCCACTACTATGGCGCAGAATATGCACGAGGCCACACTCATCTTAAAGCAATTATCGTATCTCGGTTTTGAAGATCCGGATACTTTGCTTGCAGGTGGTTTTCAGAGTCCTGCCGAAGTGTTGCAATTTGCTTTGGAAAAAAAGCTGGCCTTGCTTCCAGGCGACAAAGACATGATAGTAATGCTTCACGAAATCGAATACATGGTTGGTGCAGAAAAGTTTGCCGTCAACAGTTCATTGATTGTTAAAGGAAATGATCATGTGCATACGGCAATGGCTAAAACTGTGGGGTTACCTCTTGGTATAGCTGCTAAATTGCTTTTAAACGGTTCTATCCGCACCAGGGGGTTACAGGTGCCAGTATCTAAAGAAATCTATGAACCTGTGCTCCATGAATTAAATCAACACGGAATATGTTTTAAGGAAACCACGAAAGGAATTTGAGTTTATAGAGCCGCCAACAAACGACTTACTTCAGCAATACCTTCCGTGGCCGGCATTTCAAACAAATGGACATTTACAAGGCCCTGGAAAGGTGGGATTCTTTTATCAACTATAAATTTTGGAATTCGAACTGGCAGAAAATCTACCAGTGATGCCGCCGGGTAAACCTGCAGACTAGTACCCACCAGCAGGAAAAAATCTGCAGTGCTCATCAATTGGGCTGCAATCGGTATTAGAGGCACGGGCTCTTCAAACCATACTATTGAGGGTCTTAGTTGTCCTCCATCAGGGGCAAGTTCGCCAGGTAATATATCACCGCGTATATCAAAATGAACAGAAGTGTCCTCACAACTGCACATTTTAAAAATTTCGCCATGCAGGTGCAATACCCGAGAGGATCCTGCTCTTTCATGAAGGTCATCAATATTTTGAGTAATTACAGTTACCCGGTACCGCTCTTCTAATTCAGCAATTCCTATATGTGCGAGGTTTGGTGTTGCCCGGGCAATTTCTCTCCTGCGTAGATTATAAAATTCCAGTACCCTTTCT
This sequence comes from Ferruginibacter sp., assembly GCA_046590515.1. Lineage (GTDB taxonomy): Bacteria > Bacteroidota > Bacteroidia > Chitinophagales > Chitinophagaceae > Ferruginibacter. The sequence continues at coordinate 198 of JBKJUT010000137.1, read as the reverse complement.
GGATTTATCGCAAACCCCCGTGGGGTAGCTACATCCTCTATACGATGTCCCATCCACAAACCGTCACTGTCCCGGAAAGTTTTTAACCCGCTTTCCGCACTTATTCCGGCTCCTGAAAGCACTACTAAATGTGGTTTCATATTATTTTTTTTCACCAGACATTTCCATTATGATATCCCATTCGTTTCCTTTAACCGT
>JBKJUT010000116.1:0-2943 GCA_046590515.1 Ferruginibacter sp. | reverse complement strand
CACTGCTTGAACCGTTGCTTTTTTTATGCTTAATCCTAATAGACAAACTACACATCCCGGTTACGCCAACCTGTGAGTAACACACCGGCTATCACGAGGGCTGTGCCAAAAACCTGGGCGGCAAGTAACTGTTCTCCCAAAAAATAATGCGCTTGCAGTATCGTAGATACCGGGCCTACGCTGGAAATAATGGCCACATTATTTGAGCCGATCCGTTTCAAACCATTGGAAATAAAAAATGTGGGAACCACTGTAGCAATGATGGCCAGCAATACACCATAACCCAGCAAGGTAGGCGAAAGGTGCTGCACTGGCACCCCTGCCAACAGGTAATGAATGCCAACGCCGATGGCTGCCGCCGTCATAGTATAGGCTGTAAATTTTGTGGCCCCTATCAATGGAATGAGTTTACCGCTTCCGACCAGGTAAATGGAAAAAGTGACCGCGCAAAGAAAAACCAGGAAAGTGCCCAGGTAAAAATCAGGATTGCTGTTATCCAGTTTCAGTTCGGCGAAATAAGCGATCCCGATTCCGGCATAGGTGAGGGCAAGCGCCCACTTCTGTATTTTACTTATCCTTTTTTTATAAACTGCGGCATTAAGGAGCACGGCAAAGGTGGGATAAAGAAAGAGTATCAGCCTTTCCAGTCCGGCTGAAATATACTGCAGACCCATAAAATCAAAAAGGCTGCTCAGGTAATATCCTAAAAATCCCAGGCCCACCACCTGCAACCATTGCCGGGAAGTAAATTTTACATTAGATCGACGCCGGCTGTAAATAACAGCTACCAGAATATAAAACGGCACAGCAAAAAACATACGCAATGCCAGCAGGCTGAGCGCATCCACACTGGTAGCGGCGAAAGCCAGTTTTACAAAAATGGCTTTTGTACTGAAGAGAATCGCACCAATGAATGTCAGCGCAAAGCCAGCCAGGTAGTTTTTTCTTTTTGCATCTGCCATCGTATATCCCGGGGTGTTAGTTTATCAGCAGACTTCCTTCTAAACCGCCACGTTAAAATCCCGTAGCGCATCGTTAAGGCTCGTCTTAAGATCAGTGCTGGCTTTCCTCTTTCCAATGATAAGTGCACAACCTACGCCATATTCACCCGCGGGAAACTGTTTCGTGTATGTACCAGGGATGACCACACTTCTTTCGGGCACAATCCCCTTTGTTTCTAAAGGAGTATCTCCGCTTACATCAATGATTTTGGTAGACTGGGTAAGCACTACATTGGCGCCTAATACCGCTTCTTTCTGCACCCTTACACCTTCTACTACAATACAACGGCTACCGATAAAGCAGCCATCTTCAATAATTACCGGACTTGCCTGCAAGGGTTCCAAAACCCCGCCGATTCCTACCCCACCACTCAAATGCACGTTGCTGCCAATCTGCGCACAACTGCCTACGGTAGCCCAGGTATCAACCATGGTGCCTTCACCCACATAAGCGCCTATGTTGACATAAGATGGCATTAAAACCACGTTCTTACCCAGGAATGCGCCGTACCGTGCTACAGCATGAGGCACAGCTCTCACCCCCATTTCCTTGTAATTACTTTTCAATTTCATTTTATCGTAAAATTCGAAAGGCGGCAATGTATGAGTAACCATCTGGCGGATACCAAAGTACATAAGTATAGCCTGCTTCACCCATTCATTCACCTGCCAGTCGCCATTTAAAGGTTCGGCTGTGCGCAACCTGCCTTTATCTACTTCCTCAATTACATCTCTCACAGCTTTGGAATACTTTTCATCTTTTAGAAGTTCCCTGTTGTCCCAGGCCTCACTTACCAGGTTTTGTAAATTCATAATATAAATTTCAGCAAATTTAAATGATCCGGGGCAGTTCAATGCTTTTGCAGCCATGAAAAGAGAATAAGTAACTTTGGACGAATGAAAAAGATACTGGTTATCCAGACTGCTTTTATAGGTGATGTAGTACTCGCAACAGCTATTCCTGAAAAGCTCTCCCGGTACTACCCGGATGCAGAATGTCACTTCCTGGTAAGAAAAGGAAATGAATCATTACTGCAAAACAATCCCCATATTCATAAAGTATGGGTGTGGGATAAAAAAACCCACAAAACCCGGAATCTTTTTCACCTCATTTTACAGATCAGGAAAAACAAATACGACCTGGTGATAAACCTGCAACGTTATTTTTCAACGGGATTGCTGACAGCCGCCAGCGGTGCGAGCCGAAAAGCAGGTTTTGACAAGAATCCGCTTAGCCTTTTTTATACAAAAAAAACAACGCATGTTTTTGATACCGCTAACCCAAGGCACGAAGTGGCCCGGAATAATGACCTGATTGCGGACATCACAGATGGAGAGGTGAACCGGCCTAAACTATATCCCTCCCAGGCAGATGAAGTCATGGTTTCAGCATATGCACTTACCCCATTTGTAACTATGACTCCCTCGAGTGTCTGGTTCACAAAAAAATACCCGTTGGATAAATGGAAAGAACTTATCGAACATTTCCCGACCGGATATAATATTTATTTATTGGGCGGTAATGACAGCAAAACGGAGTGTGATGAGTTGGCACTGCTGGCCGGTAATAATAATGTAAAAGTGCTGGCGGGTAAACTCTCTTTTCTTCAATCAGCTGCATTAATGCAAAAAGCAGTAATGAACTATACGAACGACAGCGCTCCACTGCATTTCGCCTCTGCCATGAATGCCCCGGTGACCGCTATTTTTTGTTCCACCGTCCCCGGGTTTGGATATACGCCTTTGTCAGACATCTCTTATATTGTAGAAACACAATTACATTTAAAGTGCCGGCCCTGTGGGCTGCATGGATTTAAGACCTGCCCTTTGGGCCATTTTGCCTGTGCAAAAAGTATAACCAATGAACAAGTAATGGAAAGTATATGCAGATAGAAAATGACATACAGGCATCACTGGAAGTATTACACGCAGGAGGACTGAT
>JBKJUT010000274.1:0-4039 GCA_046590515.1 Ferruginibacter sp. | reverse complement strand
ATCCCTTTTCACAAACGCTGATACATTTTCCTTCTTACCTTTTTCGTAGGCCCATGCTGCTACCATATGGCGGTTGCGCATATGTGCTTCTTCCAGTTGTTCTCCTGGTTTTAAGCGGGTAAGTTGGGTCATTAATCCATTCATGATATAGTTGTCGTATTCTGCTTTGCCTACTTCGGTTGTAGGTGCCACTCCGATGTCTACCAACTTCTGGTCCAGCACATAGTAAAGCGCTACCAGGTCAGCCCTGGCTTCTTCCAGGCAGGAAGCATAATTTTTCAGGGTTACATCCGTGGTTCCCACTCCGGGGTTTATCTGGCCACTGGCATGACCAATACATTCATGCATATCCGTATGCAGGTCGCTGGCAATATTACCGTATTGCCTGATCCGGTTTTTGACAGTATCATTAAGGCCGAATTCACCCAAAACACCTCCTTTGGCACCCGCTACATTGTATGCATGGATTATATTACTTAATGAAACCGATTTTGAACCATGTTCCTTGCGGATCCATTCGGAATTAGGGAGGTTAATGCCGATTGGTGTAGAAGGGGCAGCATCCCCACTTTCGGCAAACACGGTAATGGCCTTGGCAGTAATTCCTTTCACATTTTTCTTTTTATGTTCCGGCATGAGTGGTGAATTATCCTCAAACCACTGCGCCTGGTCGGCAATAGCTTTGATTCTCTTGGTGGCTTCAAGGTCTTTCATAGATACCACACTTTCATAGCTTCCTTTTTTTCCTATAGGATCAAGATATACTTCGGTAAAACCATTTACAAAATCAATCCTGCTGTTTACGTCATTTACCCAGGCAATATTATATTCATCATACGTTCTTAAGTCTCCGGTTCTGTAATATTGAATTAATAAGTCAATTGTTTTTTTCTGTTGGTCATTTTCTGCCACAGTAGATGCTTTTTGCAACCAGTCAATTATTTTGTTGATTGCCTGGGAATACATGCCACCGGATTTCCAGACCTTTTCTGCAATCTGGCCGTTTTCTTTTACAAGTTTACTGTTCAACCCCCAGCTTGGCGCATTTCCTTTGGAATCGAAACGCGAATAAAAATCTTCCACTTCTTTCTGACTCACACCTTCATAAAAATTTACAGAAGAAGCTTTAATGTTGTCAATGTCAGGACTTAAGTTTACCACTTTTGGTTCGAGTTTCATATCGTATACAACCGGCTTTAACCTGGCCAGGAAGGTGGATAAATTCTCATTAGCTTCTTTCGGTAATTGCAGGCTGTCTGTATGCAGTAAAACGCTGTCGAAATAGGCCGCGGAGCAGGCCGGAGTAAATTTTTCATTACTGTAGTGATGGTGGTTCCCATTACTAAACCACACCCGGCCACAATATTCTTCAAATTTTTTCCAGCTATCGCTGCTTTTATCTCCGGTGTAGGTAGTGTACATCGCCTCAATAGTTTTACGAAGGAGCAGGCCGTATTTACTCTTCTGGTCGTATATAATATCCCGGCCGGAATGAGCTGCCTCATATAGATAGTATGCTAATTCTTTTTGCGGTAATGTCAGACCGGAAAAACCCGGAACCTGGTAACGTAACATCTGGAGATCCCCAAAAGATTCGGCTTCTGTGACAAAGGTGGTATCATAGACCGCCTCACTGGTGGCATTTACAGCCGAATCTACACCGGTAGCATTACCGTTTTTGGAATTGTTATTGCAAGAGAGAAATACCGGCATGCAAAGTCCCAGACATACACATGCCAGGGTTGAAGTTATTTTTGTAAACATGAAATGTGATTTAAGTATTAAATGTACCACTTTACAAATAAACCAGTCAGCATAACAAACTATTCTAACTTTATAGCTTATTAATCGATAAATGATATGTTATTACCCATTTCTTTACAGCTAATCTATCTGTTTGTAATGGCATTGGCTATTGCCTGTATTGCCTGGACTGTTACGCATGAGGAAGTATTCAAGGAACCTCGTGAATTTTGTGAGAAAAAAGCAAAAAACGGAAAGACTCTTCTGGAAAGAAAGTTTTTTTACCTATTTACCTGTGAATATTGTTTCAGTCATTATGTAACCATCTTCTTTTTAATAATTTCGAAATACCATTTGCTATATGCAGACTGGAAAGGATACCTGGTAGCCTTGTTTGCCCTGGTGTGGATTGCAAATTTTTATATGAGCCTGTTTGGATTCATACGGGTAGGCATGAAGAAGGAAGGCATAGTTGCTAAGATCAAAGAAGTAGAGTTAGAAGAGTGCGCAGAAAAGGAATGATTACCTCCCTATACCTGGTACAACTGGTAAACTTTCATTTCCTTCATCATTTACAGATTGAACGGCAAAAAAGTAATTGTCTTTAGAATAGGGTAGTACCATCTCAGTATTAGTTGTCATAAATTTTTTTTGCCATACCGGGCTGGTTGTTTCCCGCATCATCACAAAGTATCCTTTTGCTTTACCTTGAACAGGAGCTTTCCAGGAAAGATAGGTTTGGTTACTCAGTTTTTTAACGTCCATTTTTACCTCCTTGGGTGCTGCCGGTGCTTTTGCCAGGTTGACCAATACAGATAAATTAAGTGCAGTATTTTTTCGCAGGTATTCAAAGTCCATGAATTCCGGTAAGTCACCATAGCGTATCCCATTTTCAGTTCTTACATCCTGGTGTTGATGCTGGTAATTTTCATTCATTTCAGTGAACCGTACTGCCGGGTAACCATTTTCAAGATAAGGAGTCTGGTCTCCACCCCGCAAAAATCTGTCGGGCCGGTAAACCAGGACAACTTCCAGATTGGCTACGTATCTTTCCCCTGTTTCTTTAACATACCGGGCAAGTTGCCTGGAAACGCCATCATTTTCCAGTCCGAGCTGGCGTATCATTTTAGCATTCTTATCCAGTTCATAATAAGGAAGTCCCTCACTGAAAACCCGGATCCTTGTATTATCAATGATATTGGTTTCATTGCTGTGATTGCTTCCCATAATATCATTATTCAAAACTGCTTCAATCGGCATGTTCTCTTTTCTTGCCTTTGTGGCCATAAAATTCGCTCCCAGTAAACCTTGCTCTTCACCACTAACGGCAACGAATACTATAGTAGCGGGGAAAGAATGCCTGCTTAAAATTCGTGCACATTCCAGTACAGCAGCAGTGCCGCTGCCATCATCATTGGCGCCGGGGGCATCACCCACACGGTCCATCACACTGCTCCGCATGTTATCCAGGTGACCACTGATAACAAAAATTCTCCTATCCAACGGGTCGTTGCCTTTTTATGTAGCCACCACATTTCCCAAAAGCAATATAGAATCTACTCTTCTTTTGTCAGGTTGCAAAGTTGTGGTATCTATAAAAACTGTCAGCCTTCCATTTGATGCACCCGAAAATTGAAGAAACTTGTTGTATACCCAGTTCCGGGCAGCACCAATGCCGCGTGTTTTACTTGTTTGGGTGCTAAGGGTATTTCTAGTTCCAAAATTGACAAGCGTATTGATATAGCTCTTCATTGAATCTGCCGACACTTCATTAACCATTTGACTGATCTCTATGTCTTTGATTATGGTTACCTGGGTTATGCCGGCAAAACTGGATAGCAACAGAAAAAACAGGAATGATACTTTGAGCATATATGTAATGTTTAGGCACTTTTATATTGAAATCCTGTTTACCAGGTTTAATTTTTTTGCTGGCTGTAATTTCGCCATTTTTCAATTACCGAGGTCATGTCTTCCGGCAGATGACTGGTAAATAACATGGCTTCCTTCGTTGAAGGATGAATAAACCCTAATTCTTTGGCATGTAATGCCTGGCGTGGACAGAGGGTGAAACAATTTTCTACGAACTGTTTGTATTTTGTGTATACAGTTCCTTTCACAATTTTGTCGCCACCATAAAATTCATCACTGAATAAAGGATGCCCGATATATTGCATATGCACCCTGATCTGGTGTGTTCTGCCTGTTTCAAGCCGGCATTCTACAAGTGTAACATAGTTGAATCTTTCCAGCACTTTATAGTGAGTGGTGGCATCCTTGCCATGTTCACCATCGG
>JBKJUT010000145.1:0-3415 GCA_046590515.1 Ferruginibacter sp. | reverse complement strand
CATAAGTAGGAATAAAAATGGAACTTTTATTTAATAATGGCAGTCCTTTAAAGGACGAATGTAGCACCTGGTTAAAGTGGTATAGCCAATAATTTATAATTGGTTCGTTAAGAAAATTATTCCGGTAGGCCAATGATTGCTGGTGAGGAAATCGGCCATATGAATCTTTTTCAAATGGCAGGTATTCTTCATACCGGCTTAAGAGATAAAATGTGGCTGCAAAAATATCAAAGGGAAAGGATGAGCCCGGGGTTTCAAAAAAAGCCACGGTATCTTCGAAATCAAAACAATCAACGGTTTGACCTTTTATTTCTTTTTCAAATAATAAGTTATGAGGCAAAAGTTGCATGCCTTCTCCCGGCAGCGCTTTGTTACTGTAATTCAATCTGGGCCCTTCATGTTTTATAAAACCATCTTCATGCAGGGTGATGCTGTAAGGAATACCTAACTGTTCTTTAAATATGAATTGGCATATGTACTGTAACCTGTAAGTTGAATTTTCCGCATAAATCAGAAGCATAACATTGTAGTTTTAATAATCTCCTGCAAAAATGTTTTAAATAACTCCTGTTCAGCCGCCGTTATTTATTATTTCGTTCCTTCCACAACTGGTTAAAAGTTTTTGCACTGAAATCCAGGTCCCCCCGGTGGCGGGTCCAGTCTTTAAAAATACTATTCACTAACCTGTTCTTCATGGCTCCCGAACTCATGTTCATCATTTTTCTTCGTAAACTGGCCATCTTCCAGATCTTCCACGCCATCCTTTCGGGTAGTGAAGTCATTCCTTCTTCTACTGACTTGGCCCTGTTATCCAGTAATAATTCGTGCAGGTTAATTTTTACGGCACACACTTCTGTACAATTGCCACACAAAGATGAGGCAAAACTCAGGTGCTTGAATTCTTCCAATCCCTGCAGGTGCGGTGTAATGACACTTCCGATCGGCCCGCTGTAGGTGGTGCCATATGCATGGCCACCGATATTTTTATAAATCGGGCAGGCATTCAGGCAGGCGCCGCAACGGATGCAATAAAGGCTTTCCCTTTGTTTCACATCTTTCAGGATATTGGTTCGCCCATTGTCTAACAGGATCACATACATTTCTTCCGGGCCATCAGTTTCGCCCGGTTGACGTGGACCCGAGACTATGGTGTTATATACGGTAATTTTTTGACCGGTTCCAAAAGTGCTTAACAGGGGCCAGAAAAGTGCCAGGTCATTCACGGAAGGCAGCATTTTTTCAATTCCTACTATAACTATATGTGTTTTTGGAAAGGCACAACTCAACCGGGCATTCCCTTCATTTTCTGTAACTGCTATGCCGCCGATATCACTAAGGATAAAATTGGCACCGGTTACTCCCACTTCTGCCTGCACGTATTTTTCCCGCAGTATATTTCTTGCCACCAGCGTGAGTTCTTCCGGAGTCAGGTTGGGATCTGTGCCCAATTTTTCTGCGAATAATTTAGCTACATCTTCCTTGCTTTTATGCATGGCGGGAGTTACAATATGGTAAGGCGCTTCTCCATCGAGCTGTTGAATATATTCTCCCAGGTCAGTTTCCACACTTTCGATCCCGTGTCTTTCCATGGCCTGGTTAAGATGGATTTCTTCAGTTACCATACTTTTACTTTTCACCAGGATCTTACATTCTTTTTGTTGGCAGATCTTTACTATTTCTTCAATAGCCTGGCCGGCATTTTCAGCCCACAATACCTTGCCGCCACGGCGGGTAAAAATCCTTTCAAATTCTTCAAGCTGCTGATCGAGAGTTTCTATGGCTCTCCATTTTGCATTTTTTGCTCTTTCTCTTGCCAGGTTTACATTATCGAACTGTGCTTTACCCTGCGGTACTACAGCATTATACCGGCCGATATTGAACAGGATCTTTCTCCTGTGTTCAAGATCTGCGGCTTTAATAGTACTCTTGGCGATAAATAATTCTGACGTTTCTGACATATATAAATCCGGTTGCCCGGTGGTCTTTATTTAATTACTCCTAATTCTCTCCCAACTTTGGTGAAGGCGGTAATGGCTTTCTCCAAATGCACAATTTCGTGTGCTGCGCTGATTTGTACCCTAATACGCGCCTGCCCTTTGGCAACGACCGGGAAGAAAAATCCGATGACGTAAATTCCTTCATCCAGTAAACGGGCAGCAAAATTCTGAGCCAATACTGCGTCATAAAGCATGATCGGTACGATCGGATGATCGCCAGGCTTAATATCAAAGCCTGCTTTTGTCATCTGACTTCTGAAATATTGTGTATTGCTTTCAAGTTTATCTCTTAAGTCAGTGGTTTCACTAAGCATATCCATTACGGCAATAGATGCACCAACAATACTTGGTGCCAGGGTATTACTGAAAAGGTAAGGCCGGCTTCGCTGACGCAGCATTTCAATAATTTCTTTTTTACCGGAAGTAAAGCCACCGCTTGCTCCGCCCAGTGCTTTCCCGAGTGTACCAGTAATGATATCAATCCGGCCCATCACATCACGGTATTCGTGGGTGCCACGTCCCTTCTTGCCGATAAAACCTGATGAATGACATTCATCAATCATTACAATGGCATCATATTTATCAGCCAGCTCACAAATCTTGTCTAACTGCGCAATAGTGCCATCCATACTGAAGGAACCATCTGTTACGATTACACGGCTACGCAGTGAGGCAGCTTCTTTTAACTTTTCTTCCAGGCTCTCCATATTATTATGGTCGTACCTGAACCGCTGAGCCTTACACAGGCGCACCCCATCTATGATTGATGCATGGTTTAAGGCATCACTGATGATGGCATCCTGTTCATTAAATAATGGTTCAAACACACCGCCGTTGGCATCAAATGCTGCTGCGTATAAGATTGTGTCTTCAGTGCCCAGGAAGGCGGCAATCTTTTTTTCGAGTTCTTTGTGTATATCCTGTGTTCCGCAGATAAACCGCACACTGCTCATACCATATCCCCGGTGGTCAATATATTTTTTAGCAGCTTCAACCACTTTAGGATGAGAAGAAAGCCCGAGGTAATTATTTGCACAAAAATTTAAAACCTTATTCCCGTTCACAGTAATCTCTGCGTCCTGCGGGCTGCTGATAACCCTTTCACTCTTAAAAAGCCCGGCCTCTTTTATCTCTAAAAGTTCAGAGGCAATCCGGTCGGAAAATTTATTGTTCATAGTTGTAATTTACGTCTTTTGTAATGCAAATGTAAGCCATATAGCCTGTTAGTCAGGGTTTCAATACCTTGAGTTAAAGCATTAGCCCGCAAATCGAGAATGCAGATGCAGGCCAGGAATAATTTTTTATAATTGTAACTTTTCAGATTGGCTATTCGTACTATAATTACCAACCTTTATTATTCGAAAAATTTGTATGACGGAAAAGGATTATAATAACTGCGTAACATTATATGCTGATAA
>JBKJUT010000298.1:0-4189 GCA_046590515.1 Ferruginibacter sp. | reverse complement strand
TAATCTTTTCATCATCTCCACCGAGGATCTGTTCAAAATAATTTTCGCTCATATGTCCATTACGCTGGAGATACTGAACCAGTAATTCAATCTTTTCTTTGGCTTCTTCAATCTGCTCCGGGGCTCCACTTAATTTTACCTGTGTGCCACGACTTAAAATTTTTAATAGGGGAAACTTCTTTTTCAGGATGTCTAATTTGCCGTTATTCACACCAAAAAATTCAATTGGGTTAACGGTCTCAAGATTAATGATAGTGTCTGTCAATGTTTTTCAAATTTAGAGTACGTGGCTTACCACATTGCGTACATGAGTAATTAAATTCCGTGTGAAAAAATCATCTTTCCAAATTAACGAATTGGAACTGATAGACTACGAATTTAATTGTTAACAATGGTAGATGATATGGTGGAAAAGTTAAATCAAGATTGTCGTTAATATATTTAACGTAATAAAAATGGATCTATTGCGCAGGTGAGATTGGGTTAAAAGCGTGTAATCAGTTTAAGATTTATAAGCCGGGGAGTGAGCCTATTGGGGATGGCATACACATTATTTGCAAAGTCCTTTATCAACTGGAAAGAGATGGTGTTAGGGCGGTCAATGATATTAAGTATTTCAAAACTGAGCCAGATATTATCCAGTTTGCGAAAAGGACTATGACTGCGCCGGGCTTTTTTTTCATCGAGTAACAATGCACTGAAACCCATGTCTATCCTGATATAAGGTTCAATTACAAGTGCATTCCGGTACCGTACACTATTTGGAATATTATACGACATGTTGCTGCCGTATAACATGTTGAGATGTACTTTAAAATTCTGGTTGGTGGAAAGGTAATCCTGCAGAAATAAACCTACTGTTACAAGCCTGTCTGAAGGGCGGCGCACATAACCCACGTTTTGCAGAGTGCTGTCAGCAATTACCTTGTCAGTTGACTGGGAATTTATTATTTCTCCTGCAGCATTTTTATATATGGAGTACTGGTCATTCTCCAGGTCTTCCCTTGCGCGCATGATGCCGATACTCAACCAGCTTTCTGCATCTTTAACCAGTTCCCCGAATAATCTTACCTCTAAACCTGTTACATAGGCTTTGGCATTGTTGAGGCCCTGGTACCGGATCTTCACATTGTCTATGTCGTAAGGAACCACATCTGTAAGTGATTTATAATAAGCTTCGGTTGTTACCCGGAAGGGGCGCCCACTCCTGGTAGAAAGGTTATAATCCATACCACCTACTACCTGGAAACTTTTTTGAGAACGGGTAGCTGTATTAATTGTGCCCTGGTAATCTCTTAATTCACGATAGAAAGGAGGTTGTTGATAGATTCCTGCCGCCAGTTTAAAAATCATATCCTTTTTCCAGCCTGGTTTCCAGCTTGCCTGTACACGTGGACTGATGAGTAATTCTTTATTCAGGCTGTTGTAATTATATCTTATACCAGCCTGCAGGCTTACATCATTTGCTCCTTTAAACAGGTGAATGTTATCCTGTACATAGCCGCTGTATTTCTGGATATCAAGATTGGCGCTGCTCTTTTGAGTATTGAACAAGGTAAGTGAATCTAAGCGGTGAGGAAGTGAATAGCCGGCAGAATCCTGGTATTCAAATTGGTAAAGTTTGTCGGTAATTTTCGTCTGTTCAATAGTGTTACCCCACTGCCAGCCATGTTTTCCTTTGGTATAACTGCCTTTCAGGCTGGCATTCCAAACACTGATGTGTAGCTCATTGCGTGCGTAATTTTGATAATATCCGGCACCAAGAGGGTTTACGATCTGGCCAAATGTAGAACTGGAGTTATCAAAATCGCGGTTGCCGAATAAATAGGCACCGGCAATATCATAATTTTCCTGTTCGTCATCAGAAAAATGACTTAACATCCATTTTAATTTAAGCCGCTCGTTAGGTGAATAGACCATAGTGGCACCCAACAGTGATGATTGATAACTGTCTTTCTCCTGGCCTTCGAAGTAAATATCCAGTCCCAGGTTTGCAGTATAAAACGGAGAAAAAACCGAAGAAGTTTTTTTGACAGATTCAGGATAAAAGGAGAACCGGGAGGAAGAAATAATTCCTAATAGCTCAAGTTGCCATTTGTTATTCAACCTGTGTGTAACAAAACCCTGCAAATCGGAAGCCGAAGGAATATAGGAACCTTGTGTAGGTTGATTACTGAGTATATTCCGGTTATTTTTATTTCTGACCCCCAACAGGTATGATGTTTTTCCTTTTGCCGCCACACCCTCGATATGCAGACCTTGTTCCAGGAAACTTAAATATGCTGTACCGCCGAAAGCGGTTGGTTTTTTATATTGGATATCCAATACACTACTGAGCTTATCCCCATACTTTGCCTGGAATCCACCGGTATAGAATGACACATTCTTTGCCAGTTCGGGATTGATGAGGCTCAATCCTTCCTGTTGCCCGCTGCTGACGAGGTAGGGCCGGTATATTTCAAAATCATTTATATACACCAGGTTCTCATCATAATTTCCACCACGTACATTGTACTGAGAGGTCAACTCATTGTTACTGCCTACGAGTGTTTTTATTAAACCTTCCACCCCGCCTGAAGCCCCTGGAAGGATGATGGCATTCTTTGCATTTATTTTAACCAGGCTGTTTTCCCGCCTTTCTTTTTCCTCGCTGATAGTGACTGTTTCTAAAACTTTACCCAGGAGCGGGAGTTTAATAACTACGTATTCAGATTCACCGGAATTTAAAAAGAAATTTTTCTGAACCGTGTTGTAACCAGTATGGGAGAAAAGTAATCCTACTGCCGCATTGGCTCCCACCGTGATGCTAAATGTGCCGCTATCTGTGGTTGCTGTACCTTTGGTTTTCCCAAGTACCACCACGTTTACCTGTGCCACCGGGTCTTCATTTTCATTTATTACCCTGCCGGAAATAGTGGCACTTTTATTTTGAGCTTCGGCTGTAAATGAATGAAAGAGGAAAAGTAACCAGGCGAGGTTTCTCATGCAATGAAGATAATATTTAAAACGGATGTTGCCTTTGTGATCAGATAGCAATCTCCAGGAATTTAAAACTTACAGTTTTTTAAGAGAAGCAATCATGGCAGCAGGGTTATCCGCACTGAATACTGCATTTCCTGCCACGAGTACATCTGCGCCTGCTGAAATAATATCACGGGCATTCTGGATATTCACTCCACCATCTACCTCAATTTTGACCTGCAGGTTTCTTTCCTTAATTATTTTTTTTAAATGAGCAATTTTAGTCAATGATTGAGGTATGAATGACTGGCCGCCGAAACCAGGGTTTACACTCATCAAACATACCAAATCAATATCATGTAACACATCAGTTAATGAATCAACAGGAGTATGTGGATTGATGGCTACTCCTGCCAGCATACCGAGGCTTTTTATTTGCTGGATATTCCTGTGCAAATGTGTGCAGGCTTCCAGGTGCACTGTAAGACTGTCTGCCCCGGCTTTTTTAAAATCCTCTGCATACTTTTCAGGTTCTTCAATCATAAGGTGCACGTCAAAAAGTTTGTCAGTAGTTTTCCTTAAATAGGAAATGATCATGGGTCCGAAACTGATGTTGGGTACAAAACGTCCATCCATCACATCAAGATGGAACCAGTCTGCCTGGCTTTGATGTAACATGTCGCAATCTCTCTGAAGATGTAAAAAATCGGCGGACAGTAAGGAGGGTGCAATTAGTGACATGGTCTATTTATTTAATCGTGTTAAGGCTTCCCTGGCTTCCAGGTATCCCGGGTCATATAATAATGCCTGCTGGTAGGATGCTTTGGCTTCTTCAACCCGGTTAAGTTTTTCCAGGAAAACTCCTTTAAAATAATAACCTTCATCGAAATTATTCTGTAAGGTTACGGCCTTGTCAAGTACAGCTATAGCTTCTGCATACTGACCCAGGGCTGCCAATGAAATGGCCTTTTCCCTGTAGGCTTCCATAAAAGTATAATTTTCCCTGAGAGCCTGGTTAAAGAGGGGAATGGCTTGCTTATATTGTTGCGTGTTGTTATAATAAAGTCCTTGAATAAATAGTGATTCTTTACGGGCTTTTTGGTTAAGATTAATGAGACCTGCTGCAACAGCCAAAGCACGGGGATCCCTGCTTTGTGCATATAAAGTGCCGAGGGAAATATAGTATTCGGGGGTGGGGTAAATGGCTACAGCTTTTTCAAAAGCTTTA
>JBKJUT010000195.1:0-3494 GCA_046590515.1 Ferruginibacter sp. | reverse complement strand
GGACATCTACCCAAATTTCATCTGAGCCGTCTTTAACGATTTCGAAACCCAGTATTTTTAAAATATTCTTGATAGTATCTCCATGATAATTTTTCCCGCTTAATTTTTTCAGGTAATGGTATTTAAGTCCGACCGTTGTTTTTTGCACAGGATGAGGGTACACATCCGCCAGGTCACCGGCAGGCCTGCCGCCGGCCACTTCCTGGATCAAAAGAGCGGCTCTTTTCAGAACAATAAGTGTCTGGCTGATGGCTGTTCCTTTTTCGAAACGTGCAGCAGCATCGGTTCTTAAGCCATGACGAAGGGATGTTTTGCGTATGCTGTCCGGGTTAAACCAGGCACTTTCCAGGAAGATATTACGGGTAGAGCTGCTAACCCCACTTGTTAGTCCGCCATATACGCCTGCCAGGCAAAGTACATTCTGGTCATCGGCAATAACCAGGTCTTCAGGAAACAGTTTTCTTTCTTTCCCGTCCAGGGTTGTTAAACCTGCACCTTCACCTGCTTTCCTGACTTTTATTGAACCGGTTAACTGCTCCGCATCAAAAGCATGCAGCGGCTGACCAGTTTCATGTAAAATGAAATTGGTGATGTCTACAATATTATTTATTGGTTTGATACCTATACTTCTAAGGCGCTGCATCAGCCAGGAAGGGCTATCCTTAACCGTTATGTCATTAATGGTTATACCACTATATCTTTTACAGCCTGTCTCCTCTTCAATAAGCACTCTAATGGCTTTGGCTTTCGGTTCTGTTTTAAGGTTATTTTTAAAAGGCAACACCACCTGGCATTCCCGTTTAAGATGATGCGACAGGTAGGCGCATACATCACGGGCCACCCCGATATGACTCATTGCATCTATCCGGTTCGGCGTAAGTCCAATTTCAAAAATATAGTCATCGTAAGTAGAAAAAAGTGTAGCGACGGCGGTTCCGGGCTCGGTTTCCGGAGGCAGTATCATTATTCCTTCATGATTGGAACTGATCCCGATTTCGTCTTCGGCGCAAATCATCCCAAAACTTTCCACACCTCTTATTTTAGCTTTTTTTATAGCTATGCTGCCGCCGGCTGTAGGGTAGATTTCAGAATTAACCGGTGCCACTATTACTTTTTGCCCTGTGGCAATGTTTGAGGCGCCACATACAATCTGTAAAGGAGCACCATTACCCGTTTCCACCATGGCAATTTTAAGCCGGTCAGCTTCCGGGTGCTGTATACAGGAGATGACCTCACCGGCAATCAGGCCATGTAAACCGCCACGGATATCTTCATATTGTTCCAGGCTCTCCACTTCCAGCCCAATAGCAGTAAGAATCTTGGAAAGTTTTTGAGGATCGATCATTTCCGCCACGCCCGGTACTGTCAGAGGTAAGTATTCACACAACCATTTATAAGAAATTGTCATCTATTTTCTGCAATTTGGCTACAAAGATAGTTTATTGACCCACAACCATTATAAACCCTGGTGCATAATAAAAGGGGAAAATCTAAAGATTCCATTCGAAATTTGCAAGAGGTAATTAAATCCGTAAAGGTGAAGAAAAGAAAAAGTGCCCCGTTTTTTTTGTGCATAAATTGACGGGAAATCAGGTAGGTCAATCAAACTGGGGTGGATAACGCTGTTTAAAAGCGGTGGATAAACTGGAGAATGATGTGGAAAGGCAGTGCATAAACAGGTCAAAAAAGTTAATAACACAATAATTGTGCTTTGGCTTTACTGATTTGCAATTACCTTAGCCGCCCTGCTAAAGTCCCCCGAAAGGGGACATGAAAGAGATAAATTATAATCATTTAAAGCCGATTGCCGGGCAGGCTTTGACTTAATTATATTCAATGGAATTTACAAATACCAACAAAGGGAGAATTCGTGTAAAAACGGCTGTAGACCTGGGTAATATGGTTTTCGGTAAAATACCTCCCCAGGCAAAGGAACTTGAAGAAGCTATCCTGGGAGCCATTATGCTCGAAAAGAGTGCATTCGATACCGTTATCGAAATTTTAAAGCCGGAATGTTTTTATGTGGAGGTCCACCAGCGTATTTATAAAGCCATGCAATCGCTGGCAGGAAAAAGTATGCCTATTGACCTGTTGACTGTAGTGGAAGAATTAAAATTCCGTGAAGACCTGGAATTTGTAGGCGGCCCATATTTTGTGTCCAAGCTGACAAACTCCGTAGTGTCCTCCGCTAATATTGAAGCGCATTCCCGTATAGTATTACAGAAATTCATTCAGCGTGAATTAATCCGTATCAGCGGTGAAATAATAGGTGACGCTTATGAAGACAGCACTGACGTATTCGATATGCTGGATGATGCGGAAACCAAGTTATTTGAGATCACCAATAATCACCTGCGAAAAAACTTTGACAGCATTGATGCGGTACTGGTGAAAACCATCCAGAGAATTGAGGATATGCGTAACCGTCAGGAAGATATTACCGGTGTACCTACGGGGTTTCCTTCCCTCGACCGGATAACATATGGCTGGCAGCCTACAGACCTTATCATTTTGGCAGCCCGTCCATCTGTGGGTAAAACTGCCTTCGCGCTTAACCTTGCCAGGAGCGCCGCCTTGCATCCTACCAAGCCGACCGCTGTGGGTTTCTTCAGCCTGGAAATGAGCAGCAGCCAGTTGGTGCAAAGAATATTGAGTGCAGAAAGTGAGATATGGCTGGAGAAAATTTCCAGGGGAAAACTCGAAGAGCATGAAATGAAACAATTGTATAAGCGGGGTATCGAACGGCTGAGCAAAGCTCCGATCTTTATTGATGACTCTGCGGCACTTAATATATTTGAGTTGCGCGCCAAATGCCGGCGTTTGAAAAACAAACATAACGTAGGCATGATCATTATTGATTACCTGCAGTTAATGAGTGGCAGTGCCGACCGCAACAGTAACCGTGAGCAGGAGATCAGCCGTATTTCCCGTGACCTGAAAAGCCTGGCAAAAGAACTCCAGGTTCCTATCATTGCCTTGTCGCAGTTAAGTCGTGAAGTAGAAAAGCGAAAAGAAGGAAATAAGATGCCGCAGTTAAGTGATTTACGGGAATCAGGAGCCATTGAACAGGATGCAGATATGGTTATGTTTTTATACCGCCCGGAATATTACGACATCACTGCCAACGAGTTTGGCGACAGCAATAAAGGAGAGACCCATGTGAAAATAGCCAAGCACAGGAATGGCAGCCTGGAAACGGTTAAGTTGAAAGCCTTACTGCACATCCAGAAATTTATCGAAGATGAAGGTGGCGACTTTAATGCCGGGCCCGGGCCGTCCGGTGGCGGAAACTGGAAACCTGTTGCCGGCACCGGCGCAGACGAAGCCAAGATGTATATACAGAAAGGCAGTAAAATGAACGACAGTGGCTATGATGATGATGCCCCCTTTTAAATAATTTTAATGGAGATTAATTATGTTGGTCTCTTTTTTTTATGTCATATCCCTATTTTTTCAGCGAAGAATTATTGCCCGGCCAGGCTTCTTTTATTTTA
>JBKJUT010000142.1:0-10372 GCA_046590515.1 Ferruginibacter sp. | reverse complement strand
GTTGCACGTGAATAGCTCCCTTTACATCAATATCTAACACCGGTATCTGGTCAAGCTTCCAGATACGCTCAAGCTCTGCTTTTAAAGTGCCATAGTATTTTCCTTCATACACCATTTCCCACTCAATAAATTCATCGTTTACGATCCGGCGTTTAAAATCTTCCAGGGAAATGAAATAATAATCTGTTCCATCTTTTTCTTTGCCGCGCGCGGGACGGGTAGCCGCTGATATGGAAAAGGCCAGTTGCGGAAATTTCTTCATCAGGTGCCTGGTAATGGAAGTTTTACCAGCCCCGGAAGGTGCAGTAATGATAAGTATCTTATGGTAAGGTGAACTCATGTGCAAAGAAAAGAAAGTAATGGGATAAGATAAAATAAGGTTCGCAACCGCAGGGTTGTTATTTTTACACCATTGACTCACTTCAATTGTTTTTCTTGAAAATTCCTACAAGTGTTTTGATCAGCCGGATTGACAGCGTGGGCGATGTAGTACTGGCCCTTCCCGTTGCAGGTATGTTGAAAAAGATGTTCCCGGGTATAAAAGTAGGGCTGCTGGCCAGCCAGTACACCCGTGCTATTGCTTTTGCCTGTGAGCATATTGATACTTTTGTTGACCTGGAAGATTACTTTAAATCAGACGTACTGATTAAAGGGGAAAAGCCAGGCGCAATATTACATCTGGTTACTAATTCCGCTGTAGCGAAGCGAGCCAAAGAATTAAATATCCCGGTGCGTGTGGGCACTATGAGCAGGTTTCACCATTGGTTTAATTGTAATAAACTGATCTGGTTAAGCCGGCGTACTGCGGGATTGCATGAGGCTCAATCCAATCTCAGGTTGCTGGGTCCATTTGGTTTACGTGCCACCGTCCCCACCAGCGAGATCGCTCAACTGTATGGATTTACAAAGAGAGAATTACTTCAACCGGAGTTTCAAAACCTGATCGACCCGACCCGTTTCAACCTTATTTTACATCCACGTTCTAAAGGAAATGCCAGGGAATGGCCGGCCACTCATTTTATTGAATTGATCAACCGCCTGGATCCTTCCCGGTTTAAAATATTTTTATCAGGAGTTGAAAGTGAAAGGGAGGACCTGGTTAAAATTGCGATGGCTGCCTCAATACCTGTAATTAACCTGGCGGGAAAACTATCCCTGGCGCAGTTTATAGCTTTTATTGATGAAGCCGATGGGGTGGTTTCCAACAGTACCGGCCCGGTGCATTTATCTGCAGCTCTTGGTAAAGATACACTCGGCATCTATCCTTCATTAACCCACAAGAACCCGGTCCGCTGGGCGCCCATTGGCACCCGGGCACAGTCTTTTGTATATAAGAAAGACTGCCTTGATTGTAAAAACACACCTTTACAATGCGCCTGCATCAATGCTATTGAACCTGCTATCATACAGGATGTATTACAAAAAATAATGAAAGAGAAGTTACATTAATCCGCCCGCCGGATGTCTGCTCCCAGAAGGTTTAAACGCTTATCTATAAACTGGTAACCCCTGTCAATCTGTTCTATATTCTGGATAGTGCTTTTTCCTTCGGCACTCAATGCGGCGATCAGCAAAGCCACCCCTGCGCGTATGTCAGGAGAGCTCATAACGATACCGCGTAATGGTCTTTGCCTTTCCATACCGACCACTACGGCGCGATGCGGATCACATAGGATAATCTGTGCACCCATCTCAATCAATTTATCGACGAAAAAAAGCCGGCTTTCAAACATTTTCTGGTGAATCAGTACACTCCCCCTGGATTGGATGGCAGTAACCAATATGATGCTTAAAAGGTCAGGTGTTAGTCCTGGCCAGGGATGATCGTAAAAGGTCATCACACCTCCGTCGAGGAAACGTTGTATTTCGTAGTATTCCTGCGCCGGTACGTGAATATCGTCTCCGTTTATATGCATTTTGATCCCCATTTGGCGGAACTTTTCCGGAATGATTCCCAGGTCAGAAACGCCTGCATTTTTAATGGTTATATCACTCTGGGTCATGGCAGCCAGGCCGATAAAACTTCCTACTTCAATCATATCAGCGAGCAGGGTATGGGTAGTTCCGGTTAATTGCTCCACTCCTTCAATGGTGAGCATGTTACTGGAGATACCATCTATTTTGGCTCCCATTCTTACCAGCATCTTGCAAAGCTGTTGCAGGTAAGGCTCACAGGCCGCATTGTAAATTACAGTGGTTCCACTGGCGAGGCAGGCGGCCATTAGAATATTGGCGGTCCCTGTAACACTGGGTTCGTCTAACAACATAAATGTACCGGTGAGTTCATCCGCCGTTAACATCACAAAGCCTGTCTTCTCATTGTATGTAAATGTGGCTCCCATTTTTTCAAGCCCTATGATGTGTGTATCTAACCTCCTCCTGCCGATTTTATCACCGCCGGGTTTTGGCAGGTAGGCTTTTTTAAACCTTCCGAGTAAGGGGCCGGCAAACATTACGGAACCCCTGAGCTTACCACTTTGTTGCTGGTAACGTTCACTTTGCAGGTATTCAAAATCTACGTCATCTGCCTGGAAGGTGTATGAATGCGCATTATGACGTGTAATTTTAACATTCATTTCCTGCAACAGGGAAATCAGCAGATTCACATCAGTGATGTCGGGAATATTATGAATCGTCACTTCTTCAGTGGTAAGCAACACAGCAGAAATTACCTGCAACGCTTCATTTTTAGCACCCTGCGGCTGGATTTCACCCGATAACCTGTTACCTCCCTGCACTTCGAAAATAGCCATTGATGATTTTTATGATTGCAAAATAAAAAAACCCTGATGTCTTTTCAAGATTACCAGGGTTAGTGACTACAAATTTTTGGTATTAATATCTTTTCTTAAAATTTCGGTTGTTGTTATTCCGGTCCCTGCTTCCGCCAGTATTATCCCTGCTTCCACCGGGGTTGCGGTTATTGTTGTTACGGTTATCACGACTTCCGCTTCCGGCCCTGTTATCACGTGCACCAAAATTTTTGCGGTATTGATTCCTGGCAGCAGGGTATTCATCTGACTCTGGCCGGTTGTCTGCCCGGTGTTTTACAAATGGTTTATTATTAAACTCCAGTTCTCCTTTGGTAATTGAACTTAATTCGGTCTGTATGTTGTCATCGTGCACCAGCTCTTTATGCCAATTGCTGTAGGTGAGTTTCATATAGTAGGCAATGGCATTGGCAAATCCCTGCTTTTTCTCCGGGTTTTCTTCTTTCAATGCCTTGTCTATTACGATCTCTATATTTTTGCCCAGGTGGTTGAATTTTGGATATCGTTTTGGATATGACATTACATCCGGCCGTGCTCTTAATGTTTCGCGTGTCGGTATGGGGTAGGGGCTTTCTACATCAAGTCCAAAATCGCTGATCAGGAAAAGGTGATCCCATAATTTGTGACGGAAATCTTCTACATTTTTTAAATGTGGGTTTAAGAAGCCCATTAATTCAATAACCGCATATGCATTCCGCTGGCGCTCCTCTTTATCTTTTATTGTGAGCAGGTATTCAACCATTTTTTGAATATGCCTGCCATATTCCTTCATTATAAGGTGGTTCCTGGTAGTATTATACTCCATGTTCTCAACATTCATCATAGGTACAAATGTAAGTTGTAAATAGATATAAAACAACAATGACAGTCCGTTTCGGGGGCCCGCATGCAGCTATTGGCCTAAGTTTTACGTAACGGGAATATATACCGGTAAGCCCAAACACTAATCAGGGAACCAAAGGAATCTGCCATCCAGTCAAGTGGATCAAAAGAACGCCCGGGAATGTAATATTTCTGAATAAATTCAGTGGTGAGTCCCCAGGCAATGACAACTAACACAATTAACGTGACATATAATTTTTTTGATATAGAAGGAAGTACGCTTTCTTTTATTGGTGAAATAAAGAAAAAAGTCAGCAGGCCAAACATTCCGGCATGCACCCATTTATCAAAATATATTTTGTTTAACCAGTCTGTTGAAGTAGGCAGGTCAGACCCCGGCAGGCAGATCAGGAAAAGCACAACAAAAAACCAGGCAATGCCTGGCATAAATTTTTTGATGGATAACTTCCCGGAAAAGTAAACCTGGATATTTTGCAGTATTTTTTTTACGGTGGTTACCATTATCCTACCAGGGAAGTATAAGCCTCCGGAGTCATGAGCTTTTCAATATCCGCGGGGTTATCTACTGTCATCTTAATCATCCATCCCTCACCGTAAGGGTCAGAATTAACCAACTCGGGTTGTGCCTCCAGTAAGGGGTTTACTTCAGTTATAGTTCCGGCGGCAGGAAGAAAAAGATCGCTGACAGTTTTTACAGCTTCAACTGTACCGAAAACTTCTTCTGCACCCAAAGCTTTACCCTTGGTATTAATATCAACATATACAATGTCACCAAGTTCATGCTGCGCAAAATCAGTTACTCCGATCCTGGCTACATTTCCTTCTAAAAGAACCCACTCATGGTCTTTGGTATACTTCAGATTATCCGGATAATTCATTGATCAATATTTATTTTATTAATAGAATGATGGCTGCAATTTATAATAAATCAGTTGCAGGTCCTCAATTATTTTATCAGTTCCATGTGCATACGGATGTCGCCCAAAGGACGGTTGGTACCATCACGCTGCGCAGATGCAATTTTATCAACCACATCAAAACCACTTTCAATAACGCCGAATACAGTATAGTCCATATCGAGGAATGGGGTTCCACCAAAGGTTTTGTAATATTCCCTGTCGGAGGAGGAATATTTAATCCCTTTACGGCTTTCAATCATATCCAATTCAGCATCCGTTACTTTCTTGCCTTGTACGATGTAAAACTGGCAGGCACTGCTGGCTTTTTCGGGGTTGCCATCCCGTGCGGCTGCCAACACCCCGTGTTTGTGGCGCAATGACTCCCTGAATTCTGCGGGTATGCGTTGTAAGTCGCCACCGCCGCTGCCTAATTGCTGGCCAGGCTGGGCATTTTTACTCAAGGGGTCTCCACCCTGGATCATAAATCCGGGAATCACCCGGTGGAACATCAGGCTGTCGTAAAATCCTTCATTCACTAATTTTACAAAATTATCCCTGTGTAAGGGAGTTGAATCATATAATCTCAGGATTATAACCCCTGAATCAGTCACTAATTTTATTCTTATCGCTGTTGACTTTTCCGGCACTTTTACAATCAATGGCTTCTTTACCGGGATAGGAGTTTTCTTTGAGGTGTGAGTTTTTTTAACGGCAGCCTTTGATTTTACCTGGGTAAAACCCGCGAAGGAAAGCATTGCCGAAAATAGTACAGTTGCGAATAATGAACGTTTCATAATTAAATAAATTCCTGTGTTTGAAAATAGAGTAAGATATAATCTTTTAAAAAATTTTCCTGTTCAAAAAGGTTAAAACCCGGCAAAGGCTTAGCAACCGAGTAATGAGGCCAGCCTTCTTCGTCATTGCCATCAAAGGAATAAAAACCTCCCAGGGATAATATTTTACAAATGGCAATATGCATCAGGTCCTGTTTTTGTTCTTTGCTGAATTCCTGTGGTCCCTGGCCAAGTTCCTGCACGCCTATCAGAAGCAGAACCCCGTTCATATCCGGCTTGATTCCAAAACGTTCCTTTAGTTTAATTCTAAGCTTTAACCATCTTACCTGCAGGTCTTCCTCCGCGTGTTCCATGGCGCAAATGTAAGTAATAAGGTTTTCAGGATTATATTTGCCATCTTAATGATTTCAAAATTTTAATATCAAATGTTACAGGTCAATACTATCAGGCAAAACCCGGAAGAAGTTAAGAAACGGCTGGCTGCCAGGAACTTTACGCATACAGAATGGGTGGATGACCTGTGGAAGATGGATGAGGAACTACGCAGTTTAAAGGCAGAGAGTGAAAACATGCAGGCTGCCATCAACAATCTTTCAAAGGAAATCGGTGGTTTAATGGCAAAGGGGGACAAACTACAGGCCGAAGATAAAAAAGCAGTAGTAAATACATTAAAAGAAACCTTAGGGTCCCGCCGCATTTCATTACAGGAACAGGAAGAGGCATTTCAAAACAAATTATTATTGTTACCTAACCTGCCTCATGCCAGCGTGCCGGCAGGAAAAACCCCGGAAGAAAATGTGGTAGTGAGGGAAGGAGGTACTATTCCTGTGCTCGGAAAGGGCGCCAGGCCTCATTGGGATCTTATAAAAGAATATGACCTGATAGATTTCGAAACCGGGGCTAAAATAACCGGCAGCGGTTTCCCGCTTTATAAAGGTAAAGGAGCCAAATTGCAGCGGGCTCTTATACAATATTTCCTTGACTATAATACTGCAGCAGGATATGTTGAATACCTGCCACCATTACTGGTGAATAAGGAAACTGCTTACGGTACAGGGAATTTGCCCGACAAAGAAGGCCAGATGTACCATGTGACAGAAGACAGTTTATATCTTATTCCTACAGCTGAAGTACCAGTCACTAATATTTATCGAAATGAAATTCTTCCAGTCCGGGAGCTACCTGTAAAAATGACTGCTTATACTCCCTGTTTCCGCCGCGAAGCCGGAAGTTTCGGTGCTGATGTACGTGGATTGAACCGGGTGCACCAGTTCGATAAAGTGGAAATTCTTCAATTAGTGGATCCGCAGGAAAGTTACAATGTGCTCGAGGAAATGGTTAATCATATAGAGCGCTTGCTGCAGTTCCTGGAGCTGCCATACCGGATTTTGCGTTTATGCGGTGGTGATATGGGCTTTACCTCTGCACTTACCTACGATTTCGAAGTGTTTAGTGCCGCCCAGCAAAAGTGGCTGGAGGTAAGCTCTGTCAGCAATTTTGAAACTTTTCAAACCAACCGGATGAAGATAAGGTTCAAGGATGATGATGGAAAAATTCAGTTGCTACATTCTTTAAACGGCTCATCACTTGCTTTACCCAGGATAGTGGCGGCCTTGCTGGAAAATAACCAATCAGAAGAAGGAATAAACCTGCCTGATAGTTTACGCACCTATTTTGGCGCCCCGGCAATCATTAAGTAGTAATATTGTTAGCCGTTTGCAAGGATTTTATTTTCTTATTCATCACCCGAAACCAGGCCGGGGGTATCATGGCCAGGATCATACTGCCGGGGTAACCGGTAGGCAGTTGCGGCGCATCCTGGTGGTGTTGTAATAACTGGTATTTCCGGCTTGCCATAAAATGGTGGTCACTATGGCGACTTAGTTCAAATAACATAATACGGCCTATTGGATGATTACTGTTCCAGCTATGCCAGGGCATTGCGCGCTCATATCCCGTTCTGCCTGGTTTACGCTGCAATCCATAATGCTCAATGTAGTTTACAGTTTCTAACAATAAAATACCTGTAAATGCAGCAACAATAAAATACAAAGTTACCCAGGCCCCACCCAGCACGTACACTATCATTAAAAGTAATACTTCCATAAGGTGGCCGGTAATCATTTCGTTATGCAGGGATATTACTGGCATCTTCCTGTCCCGGCATTCTTTATTGGCAATATTCCAGGCTGAGACATATGAACCGGAAAGTGTCCTGAAAAAGAACGAGTATACGTTCTCGTTAAAACGTGCGCTGCTGGGGTCCTCAGGTGTAGCTACATGTTTATGATGGCCCTTGTTGTGTTCGATAAAGAAATGAACATATAGTGAAGTAGTTAACAACACTCTTGCTAACCACTGCTCGGCTTTATTTTTACGATGCCCGAGTTCATGCGCCACATTAATTCCAAAAGTACCGCATAACAATCCCATAGTAAGAATTCTGCCTGCTATCTCCCACCACAACAGATCCTGCTGCTGAAATGAACGTATAAAAATATACAACATGAAATATTGGTAAATAACCACCAGGTATAACATAAAATCGTAAAACCTGTTTCTCTTAGCCATTTCAGATTCTGCGGCCTCAAGATTAGTATGATCCGGCACCAGGAACATCTCGGCCAGCGGAATGAGCACCCAGGCGTACAATAAAGTAGCCCAGGTAGCAAAACCTGTTTGTGTAAAAGCAATGTATGCCTGGGCATAGAGCAGAAACGGAGATAGATATTTGAAATACTTTACCCGCATTTTTGTAATTTCCTTTAAGATAAATAACACGGGGCTGAAAAGTAACTATTGTTAAAAATAAAAACCAGCACCTGTTAAACTTACGAATAAAGGAAAGGTCGAATTAACTCCCTTAATGCATCTATATGCTGATAACAAACCAGGTTAAAAATCAACATCTTTTATGGCGCGCCGCCTTTGGCCCTATGGCAGAAAACGCGGCCGGACTTGATCAGATCTCTCAAAAAAAACTGTGGGAACTTCTGCTGGCAACATCTGCCAAAAGCCCTGATAAAATTATAGTTGCCAAAAATATGATCGATGGTTTATACATGGGAGCCAGGGAGATTGTGAACCAGCAAAAAATGGAAGCCGCGGATCAGAAAGAACAGATGGCACGGCAAAGAAGGAATATGCGCCAGCAATCCCGCGATGAAATAAAAAATCTTAACCTGCTTTGGCTTAATGAAATGATAAATGGCCAGGCCCAGTTAAGGGAAAAAATGAGTTTATTCTGGCATGGACATTTCGCCTGCCGGGTGGTCAACAGTTATTTCCAGCAGGAATTGTTACATATAATTCGCACTGATGCATTGGGAAATTTCGGAGATCTTCTGCGCCAGGTTAGTAAATCTCCTTCTATGCTGCAGTTTCTCAATAACCAGCAAAACAAAAAGAAGAAACCCAATGAGAACTTTGCACGGGAGGTTATGGAACTGTTTACCATGGGGCGCGGAAACTATACTGAAACAGATATAAAAGAAGCTGCCAGGGCTTTTACAGGATGGGGATTCGATCTGCAGGGACAATTCGTGTTCCGCAAGTCCCAGCACGATGATGGAATAAAAACATTCATGGGTAAAACCGGAAACTTTAATGGAGATGACATCCTGGATATGTTGCTTGAGAACCGGCAGACCGCAAAATACATCACGAAAAAAATATACCGCTACCTGGTAAATGAAGACCTGGATAATGAAAAAACAGATTGGTTGAGTGACCGTTTTTTTGCCAGTAAATATAATATCAAATCTTTATTAACAGATATTTTCACCAGTCACTGGTTTTATGAGGGGAAGAACATTGGTACAAAAATTAAAGCCCCTGTTGAACTGTTGGTGGGAATCCGTCGTTTCCTGCCATTGGAACTGGATAATGACAATGTACAGTTACTTTTTCAAAAGGTATTGGGACAGGTTTTATTCTACCCTCCTAACGTGGCCGGCTGGGCCGGTGGCCGTAACTGGATTGACAGCAGTACTTTAATGATCAGGCTCCAGGTACCTCAGGTTTTTGCCGCTAAGGAGTCGTTAAATATCCGGCCAAAAAACGATGATGATTTAAATATGGGCCAGGTGATGGAAGAGGAATTGCGGATGAAGAAAAAATTGCTTTTTGCCAGTAAAGGAGGGAGTGCAGAAATTCACTGGGAACCTGTATATAAGGTATTTGAAAAAACAGACCGGAATGCGCTGGCTCAGAAAATTCAGGATACACTTTTACAAACAGGCAGCCGTGTGCCGGCAAACATCCTGGATACCTACCTGCAAAAAGATTCGCGTGAAAATTTTATCCGTAGTGCAGTAGTTAATGTAATGAGTACCCTAGAATACCAGTTGTGTTAGTCTGAACCCTTTTAATCTGATTAAATTAAAAATTATGCTCATAAAACGCAGGGAGTTTATGCAGGCCGGATCTCTGGCCACGGCTTCATTAATGTTGCCGCAATTTCTTAAGGCATTTGAAAAAGGCAAACTGGTGCCTGCCGGAAATAAAGTGGTGGTAGTTATCCAGTTCAGTGGAGGCAATGACGGCTTGAATACGGTTATTCCTGTACATAATGATATTTATTACCGGGAACGTCCCAGGATCGGCATCACTAAGGAAAAAGCCCTCTCACTCACAGATGAAGCCGGATTGAATCCTGCGCTTACAGCTTTCAAGGGTTTATATGATGAAGGATCTTTAGGTATATTAAACAGCGTAGGTTATCCGAATCCTGATCGTTCTCATTTCAGGAGTATGGATATCTGGCACAGTGCAAGTGAAAGCAATGAGTATGTGAATACCGGATGGTTAGGACGTTACCTCGATGCCCAATGTAAAGGCTGCGACCGGCCTACCCAGGCTCTTGAAATTGATGATGTATTAAGCCTGGCTTTAAAAGGAGATGTCCAGAAAGGTCTCGCATTTAAAGATCCCCGCCGTTTATACAGCAGCAGTAATGAAAATTTTTATAAAGAAATAAACAGCAACCATCATAAGGAAGAGGAAACAGTTGATTACCTCTTCCTTATGATGGTTGCTGTTTATTTCTTTATAAAAATTTTCATTA
>JBKJUT010000086.1:0-16519 GCA_046590515.1 Ferruginibacter sp. | reverse complement strand
CCGGGTGAGAAATGATGGCAAAGGTTTTCCTCCTGTTTATCTCATTGATATATTTTATATAGTGGATGGCAGGGTGTATCTTTGCCCACTTTTATGAAATATATCAATGAGATAAACAGGAGGAAAACCTTTGCCATCATTTCTCACCCGGATGCCGGTAAAACTACTCTTACTGAAAAATTCCTCTTATTCGGTGGTGCCATTCAAACCGCCGGGGCTGTGAAAAGTAATAAGATCAAGAAGCACGCTACCAGTGATTTTATGGAAATAGAACGCCAGCGTGGTATCAGTGTGGCCACCAGTGTAATGACTTTTGAATATGACAACCATCTCATCAACCTGCTGGATACGCCAGGTCACAAAGATTTTGCTGAAGATACCTACCGTACTTTAACAGCAGTAGATAGTGTGGTGCTGGTGATAGACAGTGTAAACGGGGTGGAAGCTCAAACCCGTCGGTTGATGGAGGTAATTGCTATGCGCAAAACTCCGGTGATTGTCTTCATCAATAAAATGGACCGGGATGGTAAGAACCGTTTTGACCTGTTGGAGGAAATTGAAAAGGAACTGAATATCCAGTTGCACCCTATGACCGTACCTATCAACAGTGGAAAAGAATTCAAAGGGGTGTACGACCTGCATAAAAAAAGCCTGGTGCTTTTTACTGCCGGTACTAAAGCGAATGATGAAAATGTATTAGAGATTAAGGATTTGAACAGTGGTGTGTTAGAAGCAAAAATAGGTGAGAAAGATGCCCACGTTTTGCGTGACGATGTGGAACTGATTGACGGGGTGTATGGTGAATTGAAACTGGAAGACTACCTAAGTGGCAATGTGGCCCCTGTATTTTTTGGCTCTGCGGTGAATAATTTTGGGGTGAAAGAAATGCTCGACACCTTTGTCAGGATAGCACCAACCCCGAGGCCACGCCAGACTACCAGCAGGCCTGTTAACCCTGAAGAAGATAAATTCACAGGTTTTATATTTAAGATACATGCCAACCTGGATCCAAAACACCGCGACCGGATTGCTTTCCTTCGGGTGTGCAGCGGCCGGTTTGCGCGGAATACATACTACAAGCATGTACGCATGGAGAAGGACGTGCGTTTCAATAATCCTTACAGCTTCCTGGCGCGTCAAAAGGATGTAATCGAAGAGGCTTACCCCGGTGATGTGGTAGGCTTATTCGATACCGGAAATTTTAAAATAGGAGACACACTAACCGAAGGAGAGCAATTTTATTTCACGGGTATACCAAGTTTTTCACCTGAAATTTTTAAAGAGGTGATCAATAAAGATCCCATGAAAACCAAACAATTAGAAAAAGGTTTACAACAACTTACTGACGAAGGTGTGGCCCAATTGTTTACACAGTTTGGAGGAAATAAGAAAATCATTGGATGTGTCGGTGAATTACAGTTTGAAGTGATCCAATATCGTCTGTTACAGGAGTACGGTGCATCCGTACAGATGAATAACCTGCCTTTTTTCAAGGCTTGCTGGTTAACAAGTGAGGATCCGCAAAAGTTGGCAGATTTTGTAAGGTTCAAGCAGGCCAATATTGCAGAAGATAAGGATGGGCACCTGGTTTACCTGGCTCAGAGTGAATGGTTTCTTAATACCGAGATCACTAATAACCCTGCCGTTACCTTTCATTTTACAAGTGAAATTCACAA
The DNA here is from genome assembly GCA_046590515.1 of Ferruginibacter sp. GTDB lineage: Bacteria > Bacteroidota > Bacteroidia > Chitinophagales > Chitinophagaceae > Ferruginibacter. Next base: position 14,843 of record JBKJUT010000086.1, on the reverse strand, counting down.
GTAAATATGTTGAATATTAATTTTTTATGTTTAATTATTGAATTTTAACTTTAGGTGAGATATAATTAAGAGACGGCCACAAATAATAGTCTATAATTTGATCGAATTATTACGATTCAACTTAGTTTCTCCCATCCAATTAAAATTTCCATTGTCTCCCATTATGTATGATTGAATACGCATAAAATTATAACCCGGTATAGTTGGAGGGAGTAATCGCCTTTAATTCTTTTTTTATGGCAGTCGGAATTTTGAGCGAACTGATAAATGCATGTATCTGCTTTTTATCAATTGGTCCTTTTCCGCGGGTCAAATCTTTTAATGCTTCGTAAGGTTGAGGATATTGATCGCGCCTTAATATTGTTTGTATTGCTTCGGCCACTACCGCCCAGTTATTATCAAGATCAGCCTGGATCTGTTTACTGTTCAGAATGAGTTTTCCCAAACCTTTCCGAAGCGATATAACCGCAATGGCTGTATGAGCCAACGGCACCCCGATATTGCGTAACACAGTACTGTCTGTAAGATCCCGCTGTAGCCGGGAAACAGGCAGTTTAGCTGACAAATGCTCCAGGATCGCATTGGCAAGTCCGAGGTTTCCTTCCGCATTTTCAAAATCAATAGGGTTGACCTTATGCGGCATCGCGCTGCTGCCTACTTCACCCTTCCGGGTTTTTTGTGTAAAGTATTCCATGCTGATGTAGGTCCACATATCCCGGCACAAATCTATAAGAATAGTATTGATCCTTTTTATGGCATCGAAATGGGCCGCGAGGGTATCGTAATGTTCTACCTGGGTAGTATATTGCTGCCGTTGCAATCCCAACCGCTCCTCAAGGAATTCATCGGCGAACTTCAACCATTTATATTTCGGATAGGCGATATGGTGGGCATTGAAGTTACCGGTTGCCCCGCCAAATTTACCGGTGAATGGGATATAACTGAAAAGCTGTATCTGGTTTTCCAGGCGCTCCACGTACACCTGGAGTTCCTTACCGAGCCTCGTGGGAGAAGCAGGTTGTCCATGTGTAAATGCCAGCATAGGTATGTCTTTCCATTGTTGTGAGAGTTCATAAAGATGATGTTGCAGGTTGAGTACAGCAGGGAGATATTCCTGCTCTATAGCATCTTTCCACATCAGGGGAATTGCTGTATTATTTATATCCTGGGAGGTAAGACCAAAGTGCACCCATTCTTTTATCTGGACTTTTCCAGAGTTGGTAAGGAAGTCTTTCAGGAAATATTCTACCGCTTTCACATCATGGTTTGTAATGGCTTCGGTTTCTTTTATAACCACCGCATATTCGGGTGAAAAATCTGTCACCAGTTGCCTTAGACGCAGTTTGGTGGCTGCGTCGAGTGAAAAGAATTTTTTTTCTGCCAGTAATATGAAATATTCAACCTCTACATGCAAACGGTATTTTATCAACCCATATTCTGAAAAATAGGTTGACAAAGCTTTGGTGCTGTTATGGTAACGGCCATCAATGGGAGATATAGCGGAAAGCGTGTTTAATGACATTGTATTACTGGGTTGATGTAGATTTGCAGCGAAATTAAACTAAAGGAATTGGAAAGAAAAATAAGGGTGGCAGCAGTAGATTACCTGAATACAAAACCACTGATTGATGGGTTTTCCCAATCTGACGTGGCAAGGCAGATGGAATTATTACTGGATTATCCAGCTCATGTAGCCGATATGCTGCTTTCTGACCAGGTAGATATCGGCCTTGTGCCTGTGGCTGTACTTGGATTGATGAAGGAATATCATATCATTTCCAATCATTGTATAGGATGTGATGGCGAAGTGGCCAGTGTCTGCCTGTTTAGCCAGGTGCCCATTGAACAGGTTGAAAAAGTGATACTGGATTACCAGAGCCGCACTTCGGTGGCATTGTTTAAAATATTGTGCCGTAAATACTGGAATGTTGACCCACAAATGGTTCAGGGGCACGAAGGATATGAAACGGAAATGCTGGGAACCACTGCAGTGCTGGTTATAGGCGACAGGGCCCTGTTGCAACGCCAGGTATCTCCATACATTTATGACCTCGGGCTGGCCTGGAAAACACTGACGGATCTGCCATTTTTATTTGCAGCCTGGGTGGCCAACAAGCAACTGCCGGAGGCTTTTATCCGCGATTTCAGTCGTGCCACTGCTTCAGGTTTTGAGCACCTTGACAGGGTGATTGCTGCACATCCTTTTACTGGATATGACCTTCAAACCTATTATACTAAAAATATTGATTACCGGCTGGATGCGCCCAAGCTGGAAGCCTGCAGGCTGTTCCTGGAAATGATTGAAAAAGAGAATTCCGGACCTACTTCTTTCGTGTTACCCGCCTGATAACATTGCGTGCGGTCATATTGAATTCTTCCGACACATTCATCTGCAGCATGGCCGGTACAAACAACCCCGCAAAGAAAACGCTGCGGAAAATAGTATCTATATAAATATTTACCAGGAACGGTACTGCGTACACGCCAAAGAATATAATTAAACTTACGAGGATGATTTTGACATGCGGCAAACCGTATGGCTGCCACCCGTATTTTTTAAAAATAAAACCAAACCTTACGCCGTTATAAATGGTGATGGCCACCAGGTTACTTACAGCGGCCCCGGTTATACCAAAATACTTAATAAGAAAAAAGTTAAGTGGGAAAGCCAGCAAGGTCAGCAGCACATTGGTAAAAAAATCGAATCGCCAGTTGCTTGAAGTGGTAATGATCTGTCCGCTGACACCGGTGCCCAGATCTACCAGTTTAGCCAGGCCCATGATCAGGAAAACCAGGGGAACCTGTTCCCAGCCTGCTCCCAGGAATACGATCAGGTTCTTTATATTAAGTAAAGCAATAAGAAAGATAAAGAGGCCACTCACCAACAAGGTCATAGTGCTCTTGCGGTAAACCATCTGTATGTTGGTGTAATTTTTTTCTTTCCATGATTCTGACAGGATAGGAGTGGCAATGGAATTAATACTGCGCAGCGGTAACTCCATTAACGCACCAAGATAAGCGGCATAAGTAAATACAGCGGTTTGTGCCAGTCCTTTTAAACCGATGATCATAAAGGAATCAACTGTACGGCTGGCGATATTTAGAAAAGAAGCGCCAAAAACAAACATACCAAATGCGAACATTTTACCCTTAAAACGGCGGGTCACTTTGCCCTGGTGGGTGCTGAAAGTCCATTTGCCTGAGCGGAATAATACTACAAATAATATTAAAGCGGGCAGCAGGTATATCAGGCTGAACAGGTTTATAAACCCTCCTTTGCTGATGATGCCTGCCCAGGCCAGGATAATAAGGAGAGTGGTGAGAATACGTATGAATGTTTCTTTCAGAAAATTCGTGAGCACGGTTTTTTTCAATGCCCAGCCAAATCCTTCCATCCAGGTGAAAGCTAGCATAAGGAAAGTCAGCGGGTACACCAGGATCACGTGTTTGGCAAAAAGGGGCGACTTGCCCAGTTTACGCACTATAAAATCATTAAAGAAATAACCCACCAGGCAGATTGCTGCAAAGCCCAGCAGGCAGATTATGCCGGTAAAAAAAGCCAGGTCATTCCTGCCTTTTTGGTGCGATTGGTAAAAGGGGAAAAACTTATATATTACAGGTATGGTTCCCAGGGTGGCAAGCACGGAAAGTACGGTTCCAGCGTCAATAAGCGCCCGGGTAAGCCCGATTTCTTCCTGGGTGAGCACTTTGGGAAACAGGAAAAGCAGGTTAATTCCCCCAATGACGAAGCCAATCATTAAAAAAATGCTTGATCGGACACCCTGCTTTTGAATTATACCCATGCGCGGTTATAGTATCGTTTGGTATTGTATTTTTGCACTCCCAAAAGTATTGAGTAAAAGTATAGAAAGGGGCTTACAAATTTGAATAATATCTTTCAGCATAAAAATTACACATGGCAGAAACTCTAGGGATGTTGTGCGATAAGCTCACTATCGTCAAATTAAAACAATACCATACTGAAGAACAATCGAGGCTCAAAAGCCTGAATACCCAGGCTGCCCAATTGCAGGAAGAAATAGACCAATACGTTACCGATGCTGTTTCGGGCAGGATAGATCCGGCCCGGATGACCTTTGCCTCAAATAAAGTGTTTAAAAAGGAAGGAAACACTGTAAGCGAAGTCTCGGGTAATTTTGGCGAAGTGTTTTATCAGTTAGCTGATGTAAATTGCAGGCTTTGGCACGAGCAAGAGAAAGTGTATGAATTTGAAAACGTAGCTGCAGATGAGAAAGATAAAGTGGTGAAACAACTCGCTTTATTAAACCTGGAACGTAACAAATGCATCGATTCTATTAATGACCGCTTTGCCCTTTTAATCACCAATAACAATAAATAATATATGCATATTCGCAAAAGGACCACCTGCCGGGTTTGTGGCTCTGCCTCCCTTAAAAAAGTTATTGACCTGGGACCGCAGTACCTCCAGGGAAGTTTTGTGAAGCCCGGTAAAGAAATGCCCAGCAGTCGTAAGATTGATTGTACGCTGGTGAGATGCAACCCCGAAGCCGATGAGAATGCCTGTGGTTTGCTTCAAATGGAGCATTCTGTGCCGTCCGAAATTTTATATGCCGCGTACTGGTATCGGAGCGGTACCAATAATACCATGCGTAACCATTTGAAAGATATCGTGGAAAGCGTGGTGGATACTGTGCAGAATACCAAGCATCCTTCAGTGCTCGATATAGGGTGTAATGATGGAACCCTGTTGGGATATTATCCAAAGAATTTTATTAAATATGGTTGCGACCCCAGCGATGTAGCCCAGGAAGTGAAAGATGCTACTGTAGTTCAGGATATATTTCCATCTGAAGAGTTGTTTAAAGTGCTGGAAGGTGAAAAGCTGGATGTGATCACTTCCATCGCCATGTTTTATGACCTGGAAGATCCTGTAGCTTTTGTAAAAGGTATCAAACGATTTCTTTCTTCAAAAGGAGTGTGGGTATTCGAGATGAGTTATATGCCGCAGATGCTGGCCCTGGATAGTTACGATACTATTTGCCATGAACACCTGGAATTCTATAGCCTGGCGGTAATAGAAAAGATACTTGCCCTGGGTGGAATGAAAGTTTTTAAAATTTCTTTCAATGACATCAATGGCGGCAGTATCCGTTGTTACGCCACACACAAAGAGAATAGTCGCCGGGATACAAAAGAAGATCAGCATCTTATCAACGAAATCCGGCATAAAGAATTTGACCTGGAACTGGATACAGACAAGCCTTACGCCGATTTTCAAAAAAGAATAGAGAAACTGAAAACAGACCTGCACAGCCTGCTGGTAAATCTTAAAGCAGATGGTAAGCGGGTGCATATATACGGGGCTTCTACCAAAGGAAACACCATATTACAGTGGTGTAATATTGATAATACCCTGGTTGATTTTGCGGCTGAACGTAACCCGGATAAATATGGTGCGATGACCTTAGGGACAAATATCCAGATCATTAGCGAAGCGGAAAGCCGGGCAATGAAACCTGATTATTACCTGGTATTACCCTGGCATTTTAAAGAGGAGTTTCTGGAGCGTGAAAAGGACGCTCTTGAAAACGGAACCGGTTTTATATTCCCGGTGCCGTCTATAGAAATTTATAAAAATGTAGATGCGGTACTTTAATAACCACCTAAATAAATTGTATTGGGTTCAGTAGTACGTGGCTTATTTATCAATAATAAGAAAGCTAAAGACAGCATATTTGAATCCGGTTATATGGTATATAACAGTTTGCTCCTGTCTTCGCAATATACTCTCGACTATTGCGAAGTAGATGCAGAGCAAAGAGATATTCCTTTAGGCTATGATTTTTACCTGTTCAATTATCATCCGGTTACCATGGGCTGGCTGGCAACCCGGCCTCTTATAAAACTGCTCGGCAATGTGGGCACCATTATCCTTGAAGTGGCGCCGGGAGATCCCTTCGTGTTTTGTTCACCGAAAGATTTTTCTTTTTATTGTGTACTTGACCCTACCATTATACCCTCCCAGCCGAATCTGTTCGTGTTCCCACGACCGTTAGAACCACCGCCTGCTGTGTTGCCGCCCTTACCTGGTGGTGTTCCTGTAATAGGAAGTTTTGGTTTTGCTACCAGGGGGAAAGGTTTTCAGCACGTGGTAGAAGCTGTAAACCGCGAATTTGATGAAGCTGTTGTCAGGATCAATATTCCTTACGGTGATTTTGTGCCGGATTCGGAACAATATGCCCGGTATCTGGGTGATGTGTGCCGGAAGGCGGCCAGGCCTGGTATTACTGTAAAGGTTACCCACGATTTTATGAGTAAGGAGGAATTGATCAACTGGTGTGCCTCCAATTCCTTAAACTGTTTTTTATACGACAGGAATATGCCCGGGCTGGCAGCTACTACCGACCAGGCCATCGCAAGCGGGAGACCTCTTTCCATTTCAGATAATGATACCTTCAGGCATATTATAAAATACCTGGATCCTTATCCTCAGGTATCTTTAAAAAAATCAATGGAACAGTCAGCACCTGCCGTATTACAAATGCAGGAAGACTGGAGTCAAAAGAATTTTTCCCGCAAATTTGAGTTGATAGTGCGGGGATATAAAGCTGAACCTGTAACAGGTAAGCCTCCACTTGTTTCCCTACCTTTAAAGACATTTATTTTTTCAGAATGGGTAGAAGCTAAATATTATAATTACAAAAGGCGGATAAAAAGAATAAAGATCAGCCGATTATTTTCATTCAATGATCACAAACGCGCCAAAAAGATTATTTAGAAAATTTATACGCCGGTATTTTATTCCGGATGTGCAATTCAGTTATTCCCAGTTTGGAGAAGACCTGGTAATAGCTTTTCTTTTTAACCAACTGGGAATTTCTAAACCAACCTACCTGGATATTGGTGCTAATGAAGCCCGTTTTATAAGCAACACCTATTATTTTTATGAGCAGGGTAGCAAAGGAGTGTTGATTGAACCTAATCCTTACCTGTACAGGAAACTAAAGTCAACCCGTAGCCGGGATGTGGTATTGAATACAGGGATTGGATTATCAGAAGTAGCAGCCGCAGATTTCTATGTTTTCCCGGATTATGCCAATGGTTTAAGTACATTCTCTGCTGTAGAAGCCCATCATTGGGAAGAAAACGGGATGAAAGGGCTTGGAAAAATACCGGTCGAAAAAGTAATACAGATGCCGTTGGTGCCGGTAAACCAGATCCTTGAAAAATACTTTGACCAGGTACCCAATTTTATATCTATTGATGTGGAAGGCCTCGACCTGGATATTCTTAAATCCATGGATTTTGAACGTTACCGGCCAGAAGTGATCTGCGTGGAAACCATGGTGTATGATGAAAAAATGGAGAGCAGTAAAAACGAAAGCATTCCACAATTTTTGCGTACCAGGGGATATGAAGTATATGCGGACACCCGGGTTAATACAATATTCGCCAGAAAAGATATCTTTAATAAATGACATCGATAATTTTCGGAGCCAATGGGCAGGATGGTTTCTATTTAAACCAACTGCTTCAAAAAATGGGACATGAAGTAATAGGGGTCAGTCAAAAGGGCGATTTCCAGAAAATAGACCTCACCAAGTTTGAAGAAGTATCTGACCTGATCGGGAAATATTCGCCTGATTATGTATTTCACCTGGCAGCCAATTCAACTACCCGGCATGATGCGATGCTGGAAAATCACAGCACTATCTCAACCGGCACCCTGCACATACTGGAAGCGGTTCGGTTATATTCTCCTGGCTCCCGGGTATTTATTTCAGGCAGCGGCCTGCAGTTCAAAAATGAAAATCGTCCAATAAAGGAAACAGATCCATTTGAGGCCAGGGATGCCTATTCGGTAAGCAGGATTCAATCAGTTTACGCTGCCCGCTATTTCCGCACCCTGGGAATTAAAACGTATGTAGGCTATTTCTTTAATCATGACAGCCCTCACCGTTCTGAAAGACACATGGCCAAGCGTATAAGCGCAGCCGTTAAACGGATTTCTGAAGGTAGCGCGGAAAAAATTGAGATCGGTGATGACTCTGTAATTAAGGAGTGGGCCTATGCCGGTGATATAGTAGAAGGGATATGGATGTTGGTTTCCCAGGAAGCCATATCAGAGGCTAACATCAGTTCAGGCAAAGGATATTCCATCCGCGACTGGGTAGATACCTGTTTTAATATTATAGGTAAAGATCCTGCGAAATATATTGAAGTGAAGCAAGGTTATACACCCGAATACCAACAACTCGTTTCAGATCCTTCACTGATACGTTCACTTGACTTTGAACCTAAAGTCTCATTTGAACAATTGGCCCATATGATGATTTATGATTAGTAATAAGCCGCTTCATATTTTGCTGGTACAGCTTTACTCAAATGGAGACTGCCTCTATGCCACCACGGTAGCCCGGCAGATAAAAACTGATTACCCGGGTTGCCATTTAACCTGGGCTATTTCAGATTTTTGCCAGACCATTATCGACTCCAATCCTTTCGTAGATGAAAAAATGGTAATTACGGAAGTACCAAAAAATGATGTGGCAGCTTTTCGTCGGTTAAAGCGACGCTTCCAGGCTGAAAAAAAAGCCGGTAAGTGGGATGAGATTTTTGTGACCATGAACATGGATGATAACCAATCCCTCTACGATGGTACCATTCGGGGAATGATCCTGCGTGCTTACCCGCATCCTGTCACCGTTCCGGTAGAACCTGTGTTGGTGTTAACTGATAAGGAAACAACCAGGGTATCTGATTTTGCCGACCAATATCATTTAAGGGAATATGCCAATGTAATTCTTTGGGAGTTTGCCCCGCAAAGCGGGCAGGCTTTGTTTTCGTTTGATTTTGTTATGGAGCTGGCTCAGAAAATGGCTGAGTTGCCTTCTACGTGTGTCATCCTTTCTTCGGCCCGGAATTTTAAAGGTTCATCCCGGGTGATAGATGCAAGCGTGCTTTCGTTACGCGAAAATGCGGCGCTCACACATTATTGCACTTTGTTATTGGGTAGCAGCAGCGGTATCACCTGGATATCTACCAGCAGTGCAGGTAAAATGCTGCCTATGGTGCAGCTACTTGATCCTACAACTGCTTTTTTCAATCCTCCTTCTGTGGACTTTGAAAGAAATAAAATACCCGCACAACTGATAGAGATTGTCGGTATTAACAGGTCAAATCTTTTAGGTTGTGTGCAGGAAATAGTGACGGGCAGTTTTGTAACAGCTAAAAGAAAATACCACCAGATGTGGCCAGTGCATTTTTCTACTACCAGGAAAGTGGTCTACAATATGATGTGCTATGGCCAGTTCAGCGCCATCTCCCGCCATTATAAAATCATGACCTCTCTCTATGGTAAACATCCCGGATTACTCAATCAATTCAGGAAGGCCCTGCTGGGTTTCCCGCTTAAATTAGCGGGAAACATTTTCCGGAAAAAAATTATGCGAAACAGCTAACTGGTTAATGATGGATATTAGACTGGTATTTTACCTCTGCTTCCATCATTTCTTTTACCAGCATATCCAGGTCGTATTTAGGTTTCCAACCTAATTGGGTATTCGCTTTTGTGGCATCCCCGATCAAAAGATCTACTTCTGTGGGTCTGAAGTAACGGGGATGGATACCTACAACCTGCTTGCCTTCAGGTAACTGGTACGCAGGGTTGGAGCAGGAGGCAATAAAAGCTTTCTCCTCTTCTCCTTCACCTGAAAATGAAAGAGTAATTCCTACATAATCAAATGCCATTTTTATAAAATCCCTTACTGAAGTAGTTACGTTTGTGGCCAGCACAAAATCGTCAGGCGTATCCTGTTGCATCATGAGCCACATTCCTTCTACGTAATCTTTTGCATGACCCCAGTCGCGCTTGGCATCCAGGTTTCCCAACAATAGGATATCATCCAGTCCCAAGGCAATCCTGGACACGCCAATTGTTATTTTACGTGTGACAAAACTTTCTCCACGCAAGGGGCTTTCATGGTTAAATAAAATTCCGTTTACAGCAAAAATCCCATATGCCTCCCGGTAATTAATGGTGATCCAGTAACCGTATAATTTGGCCACACCGTAAGGTGAGCGAGGGTAGAAGGGAGTAGTTTCTGTTTGCGGGATCTCCTGCACTTTACCATACATCTCGGAAGTAGAAGCCTGGTAAAAGCGGGTCTTTTTTTCAAGTCCCAGGATCCTTATAGCCTCAAGTATCCGTAACACGCCCATGGCATCTGAATTGGCCGTGTATTCCGGGGTTTCAAAACTTACCTGTACGTGACTCTGTGCCGCCAGGTTATATATTTCATCAGGTTGTGTCTGCTGAATGATCCGGAGTATATTACTTGAATCCGTCATGTCTCCATAATGAAGGTGAAACCGTTCAGACAATGATTCATCAAAGAACAAATGGTCAATACGATCAGTATTCATCAACGAGCTACGGCGTTTTATACCATGCACATTGTAACCTTTTTTCAATAATAATTCCGCGAGGTAGGCTCCGTCCTGCCCGGTGATCCCTGTAATAAGTGCTGTCTTCATAATTAATTTTCTGAAACTGCGCAAAAATAACATTAAAACTTTAAGTTTGATTCGATATATGAACCTGCTATGAATTTGAGTGTTGTTATTGTCAATTATAAATCTGCTGCACTTGTGATGGATTGTATCAGGTCAGTTTATCAATATGAGACCCATAACCTGGAGATTATTGTAGTAGACAATGATTCCGGCGATGAATTACAACGCCTTTTAATTGAACAATACCCGGCTGTAAAATTTATCCAGGCTGGCTATAATGCCGGGTTTGCCCGCGCCAATAACATCGGAATTAAATCGGCTTCAGGTAGTGTGGTGCTGTTACTCAACCCCGATACTGTCATCCTCGCTGATGCATTGAATATTACGCTGGCAAGATTAAACCAGTCCCGCCATGTAGCCTGCGGGGTACAGCTCCTCAATATTGACGGCTCTCCGCAGATATCAGGCAATTATGCCATGAAAGGAGGATTAAGCTACCTGTTACCTTTACCTTATGTCGGTCGCTTATTGAAATGGGGTGGTAACCTGTTAAAAGTTAACAAGCCCAATATCCCTGATGCCAGCGGGGAAATAGAAGTAGACTGGATCAATGGTGCCTTTTTAATGGTGAAGCAGCAAGCCATTGCGAAAGCCGGACTGCTTGATGAAGATTTTTTTCTGTATGCAGAAGAGGCGGAGTGGTGCAGCCGATTAAAAAAAGCAGGTAGCCTGTGTATATTCGGGCAGGAAAAGGTGATCCACCTGCAAGGTGAAAGCGCCAATGAAGCTTTTGGTTCTACCGGGAAAGGTTACGTGAATTTATATGATAAAAAAGGCCTCCAGATTATGCTCAGCAATTTCGTCCGGATCCGGAAAGAATTCGGAATTGCTTTTTTCCTGTTTGATCTCCTGGTTTACATTCTGACCATACCGGTTATGTTTATAATACTTCTTCTCTCAAAACTTTTTTTTATCAGATCTGATTATTTTTTCAGCCAGTGGGAAGATTTCTCTCTTAACGTGATGCGGCTTTGCGCTTATGCTCCCAAAATAATCCGTAACAAAGCGTATTTATATAAAGTATTATGAGGCAGCGATGAGAAGTTTCTTTACTTTCTGCGCAATATTTCCCCAATAGAAGTGTGAATAAAATGAAGGTGGTGTGGTGGCAGTTACGTCACAGTTAAGAATAGCCGCCACAAAAGCCTGCCAGTCGCCATCCGGTGTGATAGTTAATTTGCTTCCTGACACTTCTGGTGTTATGCCAATGGCCCCGCTTACTGTACTAACTCCATTTACATTAAATCCAAGGGCTTCAACCAGTTTGGTTTTAATTCCCCCTCCGTCCATCACCGGGTTAATAAAAATATCAGCCGCCAAGAAGTAATTTGTGATTTCATCCACAAAGCCTGCATAAATGACATGCCGGTTTTTCCAACCTTCTAAATTCTGATATGAATCGGGCAGGTCTTTGCCACAGATTATAATTTTATATTTAAACCCGTGGTGTATTTCCAGCAGGGGAGTAAGTTGTTGCAGGATGATGTCTACAGCATCCAGGTTAGGTTTGTAGCTTAAGGTTCCATTAAAGAATAATATTTTTTCATCAGGTGCGATCTGGTGGAGACGCCTCACATTTTCGCGGACAGTACATTTTATGGCGGGAAGTGGCAGCATGGCTTGTTCTATGCCATAGGTAATGGTATGACATTTTCCGGGTTCGAGACCATATTGTTTAATAGCAAACCGGCAGTCTGTATCTGTAATAAAAAAATTAAAATCGGCCTGTTGATGTACCCATTTTTCATATTGCCATAATATCCGCCACCACCATCGTCCTGTACTCTTAAAACGCAACGACTCGATATTATGCGAATGAACAGCTAACGGCAAACCACAACTGCGCTTAAGCATAACTGCCAGCCAGCCCATGTAAGGATGCTCCAGGAAGATATGGGTACATTTTTTATTCTTAATGATGTTCCTTACCTTTTTAAAAAGTGCGGGGTTAGCATACCGGCTGAAACGACTACCCAATACCGGTATGAAATCACCCTTAAAACTTGCAGGGGCAGGGCTTTCAGCAGAAATAAGTGTTACTTCCATTTCTTTCGACAGAAAATCATAAAAGAGCGCAATTCCTTTTTGCCCTCCCATTTTTGCCGGGTATACCGGGTAGGGAACAATGGCGGCTATATGTATGCGCTGCTGCAATATTAAGATTTATGGGCCACGGTGGTATTTCTCCGCCTTAATTCATACACAATAAAGCCAACCATTAATAAGATCACTAACCAGGCCGCCACCGCGCTGATGGTTTTGCCAATGAAAAACAACTTAGGCTCAAATTTGAAATCGATGGTATGCTTTCCCGGCGGTATCACCAACCCGCGTAACACATAATTTGCTTTGAAAACAGGAGCCTGCTTCCCGTCTATATAGGCATTCCAGTCTTTATAAAAGACTTCACTGAAAATTGCTGCCTGGGTTGACCTGTTATTTGAAGTATAGGAAATGGCATCATTATCAAACATGGTCATAAGGATAATGGAACTACTGTCGACAGGTGTTATACCACTAAGCTGGTTCTTATACATCACGTCTACAATGGCAGTATCTGCAGGGCTAAATCCCGTTAGTGCCTTCATCTCTTCCACCGGCCCGTTTACATATTTAATACCTTTTACAAACCAGGCATTTCCTAGTGCGCCGGGATTTCGCGAAGCCACTGTATTATTTCCCTGTTGTTGAATCACGTATTTGGCATTCAGCATATTCAGTACACCGATATTAGGTGCACCGGGGTTTAGTTGGTAAGCAGCCAGGTCATCATAGATGCCTATCTTGGCCGGATGATAACCTCCGATAGATTTATGGTAATAAGATGTTTTTGATTCCTGGAAGGGATCTCCACCTGTCAGGTTAAAGACACGGAAATTCGGATCCTTATCCTGCCTGATACTCTCATCGGCCGTAGTCAATGGAAATTCTTTCGCTTCATAATCATCTTTACTTCCAAAACTCTGCGCATTAAGGTATTTCATCCCGAAACCTAACAGGTCAACCAGTACCGTTAGTGTGAGGCCAACCAGCATAACCATTGCATTGACTTTGTTTTTCAGGTAAAGCCCGATTAAAACAGCCGCTGCCAGCACAAATAAAAATGAGCGAAGGATGTCGCCGAAAAACAATGATGCCCTGTCTTTACGGATAGCAGTTACAATTTCCCTGGCAGTTTTTTTAGCATCAGCCTCACTTTTAAAGTTGCTGACCAGGCCCTCATATAATTGGTTATCCTTTAACGGCGTAGTTGAAGTATTTAAAGCTTCCAGCCTGGATTGCATTGCGGGATCCTGCGGATTATATATATTATTGAAAGTGGCTGTGCGCTGCTTGTCTTCCAGGCTGAATTCAGAACTGGCATAAAACATAAGCGCTCCCATAAAAACAACACCGGTAGCCATTAAACCATACCGGAACTTTTTCCAGGTTGCAGGATCCTTTGCTTCCAATAGCTTATTCACAGTGAGTGCGGCAATTACAGGAAACAAAAGTTGAGGTATAAACAGGGCCATAGTTGGCACCCTGAATTTATTATACAACGGAAAATAATCGAACATAAAGTAGTTCAGCGATGGCAGGTTACTTCCCCAGGATAACAAAATTCCTAAGAGGCTGGCGGCGAGAATCCACCATTTGTGCGTATTATCCAGGTAAAACATTCCGAAGAGGAACAGGAAGCAGATAACCGCTCCCAGGTAAATCGGCCCATTCGTATAAGGCTGAGTGCCCCAGTATAATTGGGGACTCATATAATCTTCCAATTGGGCAACAGGTACATTCATTTTCTCTGACATGTATTTTACTACATTGGAGTTCTCATCTACTTTCGGGAACATATACACATCTCCATCCCTTTCAGCTACATGGCGGCCATAGCCTTTTACTCCCGGGAACATGAGCGACATAGTTTCTGCCTTTCCATAACTCCATTGAAAAGCATACTCCCGGGAGAGGCCTTTTGTTTTACCCCCAGAAGTTGCTTCTTTTTTACTGGATTCATCCATAACCAGTTGTCCGCCTCTTTTCGAATCTTTTGAAAAATCGTAGACAGTTAAAAGCACTAAAGCATTTACTGCAACACCAATGATTCCTGCGAGCATCATTAATCCGAGGCTCTTTAGGAAATGTGAAGTTTCACCTGCTTTTATAAGCCTGATGGCATAAGCTATCACCATAAAAGCCATAACCAGGAAGAGATAATAACTGATCTGTTGGTGGCCCTGGCCTACCTGCAACGCTGTGAATAATGTAGCCAACGTAAAGCCGGCAATATACTTTCTCCG
>JBKJUT010000079.1:0-5507 GCA_046590515.1 Ferruginibacter sp. | reverse complement strand
ACTGTTACCAGGAAAGAAAAAAATGAAGAACAACTGATTGTTTTTTTTCGTGATTTTTTAAAGGTAATAATAATCATTGCCGGGCTGCTCATGCTGGTCAAGGTAGGTTTTAACCAGAATATAGGCAGCCTGCTTACCGGATTAAGTATCGTAGGTGCTGCCATGGCACTGGCCGCAAAAGAAAGCCTGGAAAATCTCATTGCTTCCTTTATCATTTTTTTTGACAAACCCTTCTACGTGGGCGATACGCTCAAAGTAAATAATGTAACAGGTGCTGTGGAAAAGATAGGGTTGCGCAGCACCCGGATACGAACGGCAGATAAAACATTGGTAACGGTTCCCAACAAACAGATGGTAGATAGTATTGTAGATAATTTCAGCATGCGTAACCAGCGCCGGGCAGAAATTAAACTGGAGCTGGCTGTAAACTCTTCTTCGGCCATCATTGAACACCTGATAGACTCGGTGAAAAACAAATTGCAGGAGAAAAAAACAGAGGTAGTGAACTATACAGTACTGTTTACAGAATTTAATAAAAACGGCGCCACCATTACTATTGAATACTTTACTATCCCCTTCAGTCTGAAAGAATTCAACATATTAAAACAGGAGTTGATCCTTTCTTTTAAAAGTATGGTAGACAGGCTGAATGTAAAAATGGCTCCCGCTTCGCAGGTAGTTACTGACAATGCAGATAGTGAACCCATCCCACCTCCATCAAAAACAATTATTTAAGGAGTTCAGTAAGATCTTTATCCCATTTGCCCGACTTTCCATATTCTACAACCCGGCCTACTTCTTTTCCATCTTTCATTACTATGATAGTAGGCACGTTTACAATATTCAATACATTACCGATGTGGCCGATCGTACGCTTATCCCGATCCATGGCAAAAAAGCTTATGTTATTGTCAGGCACCCCGCTGAGTTCCTGCAGGCGAAAGAATTTAGGTAGTACAAACTGGGTATCGCTGCACCAGGTTCCACCGAAAACCAGATATTTCACCTTACCCTTAGAGGCTTCCATAGCCTGGATAGCAGCAGAATCTGCAGTGTAGCCTGCCTGGCTTTTTGCGTACCAGTTAAATGACGGGTCATTCTGCAGCAGGTACTTCGTCACAATTCCATTCAGAATAATATCTCCACCATCTTTGGTATAAGTATAAGGGGTTTGGGAAATGACACTACCCGTAAGGCTGCAAAAGAGTATGGCAAAAAGGAATTTTTTCATGTGGTTACAGGTTCATTTTTAATTCAGATAAAAAACTGCGCAGTTTTTTTAAAGATTCAATCATAGCATATTTCTCATCTGCTTTTTTATTATTTTTCAGGAAAGCTTTTGCTCCTTCGATTGTATATTTTCTTTCGCGCAGCAGGTGGTAAATGAGCCGCAGATTTTTTACATCTTCCGGCCTGAAGTAACGGTCTCCCTTGGCATTCTTTTTTGGCTTCAACAAGTCAAATTCATTTTCCCAGAAACGGATAAGGGAAGCATTCACCTTAAACATTTCAGAAACGGCCCCGATACTATAATAACTTTTTGTAAAAAGGATATCATCATCCGGGATATCAATACGGTCAGTTCCCGCATCCATATCACTCAATTTCATCCGGCCGCGGGAAGATTTCTTCATCTCCACTATACCGTTATCTTCCAGCAACACTTCCATTAGTACCTGCGGCGGTTCCTGGACGTTGGACGGCGCCTCTGCTGGCCGGGGTGGATTCTCTCCCGGTGCATCAAAATCAAACGAAGCTTGTTTGTGTGGCATATAATAAAGTTAATCTAAACTTTTTGCACTTCCGGTAGCCGCGATCTTTAATATCTGGTCGGATTGTTCGGCATTCAGATCATTAAAAAAGAAATATACAGGATTCACTTCATTGCCATTAATATGTACTTCGTAATGGCAGTGCGGGCCTGTGCTTTTTCCTGTAGTTCCTACCCAACCTATTATCTCTCCTCTTTTTACTGTTTGCCCGGGTCGTACTTTAATACGTACCATGTGTCCATACAACGTTTCATATCCATACCCATGATTGATGATTACGTGGTTTCCAAAACCGCCATCCGCTCTGTTAGCTTCAATCACTCTTCCGTCTCCGGTAGCATATATAGGGGTGCCTTGCGGAGCGGTAAAATCAAGGCCCTTGTGCATTTTTGGCGTACCATAGACCGGGTCAATCCGCATACCAAAACCACTCGCAATCCGGCTCAGTTGTTTATTACTTACCGGTTGAATGGCAGGTATGCTCGCCAGCTTTGCATCCTGGTTGCTGATGAGTTTTTCAATTACGTTATAACTCTGGAACTGGTATGCCACCCGGGCGCTGATTTTATTAAGCTGGTTGGCAATATTCTTCCCCAACTCATCATCAGAAATTACCTTTATTTTTTCCAGTTCGTTTTTGTGCTCCATGGTTTTGGCCCGCGCGCTGTCAGGAACAGGATTGGCTTCGAAGATAGAGCGATATACGTCATTGTCACGCTTTTCGAGGGCTGCCAACTGCCCCTCCAGCTCCACTACCTTTCCGTTGATTGTTTTGTAATTTTCTTTTAATACATCATACCGCCTGTTGGCCTCCAACTCCAGCGGCTTGGGGAAAAAGCGGTTGTATACATAAATAACCATCGCGGAGCTTACCAATAATGCAGAAATAAAACCCATGAAACGGAGCAACTTGACACGCAATGGTGTAACCAGTTTCTCATAACGTAATGTATGGGTATTATAAAAATATTTTATTTTCTTCATCTGGTAAAGGTGACTTACATAGATGTTGGGTTTTATAAACCAGGCCAGGCGTTGGCAAGCAACGATTACGTGCTAACTCTAAACGATTTATTACCTTTGGGGCACGCCCAGCCAAGGCGCACAAATATAGACCGATAAATTTCAAAAATCAACACAATAACTCCATTTGGTATGATGCATAGCGGTGAACCGATCCAGGTATTAAAAAATGAACAGCAATATACAGCACAGCAGATCAGGCAGTTATTTCTTGATTTCTTTGCATCTAAAAATCATTTGATTGTTCCTTCGGCTTCTATCGTGGTGAAGAATGATCCGACCCTTCTTTTTACCAATGCAGGAATGAACCAGTTTAAAGATTATTTCCTCGGCAACCAGCAGCCACCACAGCCACGCATAGCCGATACCCAGAAATGTTTACGCGTGAGCGGCAAACATAATGACCTGGAAGAAGTGGGAGTAGACACCTACCATCATACTATGTTTGAGATGCTGGGTAACTGGAGTTTTGGTAATTATTTTAAAAAAGAAGCCATTGCCTGGAGTTGGGAATTGCTTACTGAAGTATACAGAATACCTAAGGAAGATCTCTATGTCACCATTTTTGAGGGTGATGAAAAAGAAGGAATACCAAGAGATGAAGAAGCTTCCCAAGAGTGGTTGAAATATGTACAACCGGATCATATTATCCTGGGAAATAAAAAAGACAATTTCTGGGAAATGGGCGATACCGGCCCATGCGGCCCCTGCACTGAAATCCATGCCGATACCCGCACCCCGCAGGAAAAACAAGCCGTCAGCGGTGCCAGCCTGGTAAACAAAGATCATCCACAAGTGATTGAAATCTGGAACAACGTGTTCATCCAGTTTAACAGGAAAAAAGACAATAGCCTGGAGCCTTTACCTGCCAAACATGTAGATACAGGAATGGGCTTTGAAAGACTGGTAAGAGTGCTTCAAAAGAAAACAAGTAATTACGATACAGATATCTTCAGTGGCACCATTACCGCAACCGAAAAGATTACCGGCAAAAAATACAGCGCCGGCAACGATAAACAAAGTATCGCTTTCCGTGTGCTGGCCGATCATATACGGGCCATCGCCTTTACCATTGCAGATGGGCAATTGCCTTTTAATACCGGTGCCGGCTACGTGATCCGCCGTATCCTCCGTCGCGCCGTTCGCTATTATTATTCATACCTCGATTATAAGCAACCGTTGTTACACCAGTTGTTACCGGTGATCGCAGCGCAGTTTGATACCATATTCCCTGAATTGATGCAGCAACAGGATTTTGTACAAAAAGTGATAAGGGAAGAAGAAGAAGCTTTTTTGCGTACACTGGATAAGGGCCTGAAGAAAATGGATGAGATCATGGCACAGTCGCAACAAAGCAGGATTATTGCAGGTGCAGCCGCTTTTGAACTGCTGGATACTTTTGGTTTCCCGGTTGATCTTACCCGGTTGATAGCCCAGGAAAATAACCTGGAAGTAGACGAAGCCGGTTTTGAAAAGGAAATGCTGCAACAAAAAACGCGCAGCCGCGCAGCAGGCGCTATGGATACTGAAGATTGGGTGGCCGTATCGGAAGGAACACCCGTATTTGTAGGTTATGACTTGCTGGAAACTCCGGCAACTTTATTGCGCTACCGTAAAGTAAAGGCCAAAGGTAAAGAACAGTTTCAATTGGTATTAAGCAAAACTCCTTTTTATGCAGAGAGTGGCGGCCAGGTAGGTGATACCGGTACCCTGACTTATGCTGGTGGTACAGTAAAAATAACAGATACCAAAAAAGAGAATGACCTGTTCATTCATTTTGCAGATAGCCTGCCAGGAATGGAGGGTGAATTATTAGCCCGGGTAGATCCTGACAGGAGGAAAGCCATTCAACTGCATCATAGTGTAACCCATTTACTGCATGCAGCTTTACGCCAGGTTTTAGGAAAACATGTGTCACAAAAAGGCAGCCTGGTCAGCGATGAATACCTTCGCTTCGACTTTTCCCATTTTGCAAAAATCACTGAGGAGGAATTGACTGCAGTAGAAAAACTGGTGAATCAAAAGATCAGGGAAAATATTCCTGTGGTTATAAAATCAATGAATAAGGATGAGGCAATGACACTCGGTGCCATGGCATTGTTTGGTGAAAAATATGGCGATGTAGTAAGAGTAGTAACTATGGACCCTCGCTATTCCACAGAATTATGTGGCGGCACACATGTTGCCCATACCGGTGAGATAGGATATTTTAAGATCAGGCAGGAATCGGCAGTGGCAGCGGGTGTCCGGCGGATAGAAGCAGTATCAGGACTGGCAGCAGAACAGTTAATTCACCAGGAATCAGGATCTTTAAAGGAAATAAAAGAACTCTTAAAGAATCCGAAAGATGCTGCGCAATCTGTAACAGCCCTCCTGGCAGAAAATAACCAGTTGCAGAAAAAAATTGAATCATTGGAAGCCCGGCAACTGGTGATCATCCGTAATGAACTGTTACAAAAAGATGAGATCGTAAATAATGTGACTTTCATCGGGGACATCATCGAAGTGAGTAACCCGGATGCACTGAAAAAATTATGTTTCGATCTGAAACACCACCTGCATGACCACCTGGTAGTTCTCTGCGCTAATATCGGTGGCAAAGCACATGTAGCTATCAGCATCAGTGATACAGTGGTGGCAGCAAAAAACCTGGATGCCTCCCGGATCATTAAAGATCAGGTAGGGAAGCTGGTAAATGGCGGTGGCGGTGGT
>JBKJUT010000016.1:0-3432 GCA_046590515.1 Ferruginibacter sp. | reverse complement strand
CCTGAAAGCCTTTTTATTTGGCTCGTCTTCAAAAATCTGTCTGAAAAATTGGAGGGTATTAATAACGGTTTCTTTAGCCGAAATTAGGTTATTTGTTTTAAAAAAATAAAACGCAGGCATCTAAAATAACCATAAGGAAGCAGGAAGAATATTCAGAAGTGATATTTTTTACTTATTGGTTAAGGCACGTATTTTTTAATGATCACCGAGGCATTGTGACCTCCAAAACCGAATGTATTACTTAAAGCAGCATTTACTTCCCGGTGCTGGGCCTTGTTAAAAGTGAAGTTAAGCCGTGAGTCCAGTTCCGGATCATCAGTAAAATGATTGATAGTAGGAGGAATAATATCACGGGTAACTGCGAGTATGCAAGCCAGGGCTTCCAGGGCACCTGCAGCACCAAGGCAATGCCCGGTCATGCTTTTGGTTGAACTAATGTTCAGTTTATATGCATGTTCTCCAAATACTGCCAGGATAGCTTTTGTTTCAGCTATATCACCCAAGGGTGTGGAGGTTCCATGTACGTTAATGTAATCAATATCCTCAGGTTTCATACCGGCATCTGCCAATGCTACTGTCATTACATTCCTGGCACCTAAACCATCCGGGTGTGGTGCAGTAATATGGTGTGCATCAGCTGTTGCTCCGCCACCTGCGATTTCACAATAGATCTTTGCACCACGTGCCAGAGCGTGTTCAAGGCTTTCAAGCACCAGGACGCCGGCGCCTTCACCCATCACAAACCCATCCCTGTCTTTATCAAATGGACGGCTTGCAGTTTTAGGATCATCATTTCTTTCGCTAAGGGCTTTCATGGCATTAAAACCACCTACTCCTGCCTTACTGATTACAGCTTCGCTTCCCCCGGTAATAATAATATCTGCTTTGTTGAGCCTGATATTATCATAAGCATCAATAATCGCATTGGTAGAGGATGCACAGGCGCTAACCACGGCAAAATTGGGACCGCGGAAACCGTAACGCATCGATATCTGACCAGCAGCAATATCGAGGATCATTTTAGGAATGAAAAAAGGATTAAAGCGGGGAGTGCCATCGCCGGAGGCAAAGTTGATCACTTCTTCCTGGAAGGTAATGAGTCCACCGATACCACTGGCGAAGATTACGCCCACCCTGTCAGGGTTTACATTCTCCTTGGTGATACCAGCATCTTTCACAGCTTCATCGCTGGCTACCAGGGCAAACTGGCAGTAGCGATCGATCTTACGGGCTTCCTTTCTGTCAAGGTAGGTTGTAGGATCAAAATCTTTAACCTCACAGGCAAACCGGGTTTTAAATTTTGTAACGTCGAATTGCCGGGTATCATCGCAACCACTTATTCCATCAGTAAGACCCTGCCAATATTCTTCAACAGTTTTTCCCAATGGAGTAAGGGCTCCCAATCCGGTAACAACTACTCTCTTTAAAGCCATACAATTTGCCTGTGATAATTAAAAAGGTGGTTACTTGGCGTTTTCTTCCAAGTAGGATACAGCTTGCCCAACTGTAGTAATAGTTTCGGCTTGCTCATCCGGAATAGAAATATTAAATTCTTTTTCAAATTCCATAATTAGCTCAACGGTGTCCAAGCTATCGGCACCTAAATCATTAGTGAAAGAAGCTTCTGGAGTAACCTCCGCTTCGTCTACGCCTAATTTGTCAACAATGATTTTTTTAACTCTTGTTGCAATGTCTGACATGGTAGTAAAATTTAGTTAATACAGGTGCAAAAATATACTTTTTGAACTAATTACAAAGAAATACTGGATAGTGGCAAATATTTGTGCTGCCGGACTTTCAATAAGTCAGGCCGTTATTACGCTATTCCATCTAATTCAATATTTCAGTATATTGTAAGTTCAAGGTGGAA
The DNA here is from genome assembly GCA_046590515.1 of Ferruginibacter sp. Lineage (GTDB taxonomy): Bacteria > Bacteroidota > Bacteroidia > Chitinophagales > Chitinophagaceae > Ferruginibacter. Next base: position 1,562 of record JBKJUT010000016.1, on the reverse strand, counting down.
ATACAAAAAATATTACCTAAAAAATTCATTCAATGGGCTTAAAACAAATTGATCATGGCAGTAAAGACTATGAAAAAATGGTCAAATTGCGGCACCTGATATTGCGCGAGCCGCTTGGGTTAAGTTTTAGCAAAGAAGAATTGGAGCAGGAAAAAAATAATATTCTGATTGCCTCATTTGATGAAGACGAAATGCTTGGCTGTTGTATGCTGACGCCTAAAAATAAATCTACTTTGCAATTGCGGCAGATGGCAGTACCAGGAAAATTACAAGGAAAAGGAATTGGTGCCTCTATCATGTCTTTCGCCGAAAATCTTGCCCGGGATAAAGGTTATAATAAGATGATCATGCACGCCCGCGATACTGCTATTGGTTTTTATGAAAAGTTCGGGTATAAGATTAAAGGAAATGAATTTGAAGAAGTAAACCTGCCCCACCATATAATGGAAAAGGCGCTTTAGGATTTATGGATGTGTTGGGAAAAAATTTTCCTGGCTTCATGCACCTCATCTCCTTTAAACGCATCTTTAGGTATTATGAAAAAGGAGCGGGGATTGAAATACAAGTGGTAAAAATGCGGGCTTTCCATCCAGGTGCTGAATTCCTTCCATTCCCAACTCCGGTGCCCGCTTTCATTTTCGATTGTAAAATTCCAATTATCCAGGTTTACTTTAAACCGATCGCGGAAAGTTTGAGCCTTGCGGTAAATAATTACCGGTAAAAGGTACCAGAACATGATCATCATTCCAAACCACAATACAGAACTGATCAGAAAAGCAAGGGGAGAAACCTTTTTAAAATAAAACAGCCCAGCCGACAATAAGGCAAACACATTTACCAGGATCATAAAAACTTTTATTTCACGGCGACTGATGAAATGATACCGGAGTGCCTGGATAACTTTGGGCTTATCATAGGTGAAGTATTCTGTTGTCATGTTGCAAAGGTAGCAACTACAGGGGTTTCCAAAATAACGAGTAAATATTTTAATGATTAAACATACGGCCTTCCTTAAGTTCATTTTCTGCTATACTCCACTCACCCAGCAATTGCCCGGTAATTCCAAAAAAGGAAACTTTCAGCAGGCGTTGGTTTGCATTTCCCGTAACTTCCACATTGGCGAAATTCTGCGCCTCCACGAGGGTCCCCGGCACCCTGGATGTATTGTTTACTTCAGCACCTTTTACCTTACTAACAGTTGCGGTTAGGGGAGATACTGTAACATCATATAATGGATAATTTCCCGGGCGGTCCAGTTTTATAACTTCGCTATGATGCCGGTCGCCGGTCATAAATAACACACCTTCCACTTCATGACTTTCCAGGAAATGCAGCAGTTCTTTGTATTCATAAGAATAAGCCCGTAAACATTCATAAATGGAATAGGGATTTAACACCTGGCTGCCGGTAACAATTATTTTAAAAGTTGCCTTGCTGTATAAAAGGGCATTCTTCAGCCAGTCCATCTGTTGCGGGCCAAAAAATGTTTTCGCCGGGTTTGGCTTTCCCTCTACACTATCCTGCAATGTACTTTCGCTACGGAAGTACCGGTCATCCATGAG